>JABDRC010000360.1 GCA_013041945.1 Halobacteria archaeon | reverse complement strand
GACAGCCCAGCGCATAGCTGGAGTCGGTCGGGTAGGCAACGAGACCGTCCTGGCGAATGATTTCCACTGCCTGATAAATCAGGCGCTGTTGCGGATTGACCGGATGAATCTGGAAAAACTGGCTCATAGCTAAATCAACATCGTAAAAATCGCCACAGAGGAAACAGAGTACACAGAGTACACAGAGAAATTACAAATTACTCTGCCTTCAGCACATGCGTCATCCCGGCATTCAGATTTCAGTATTGGGATAAGAAATACAGTTCTCTGTGATCTCTGTGGACTCTGTGGCAATGTTTTTATTGCACCGGATTACTCAATGCATCGGCCAGTGTTCGCTTTCCCACACCGGGGTACAGCCGGCCGGCAGCGGCGGTAGCTCGCCCAGCCTGATCCACGGATTTTCCGGGCCGTGGTAATCCGAGCCGCACGAGGCAAGCAGGCCCTCGTTGCAGCACAGGGTGGCCATGCTCCTGACCTGGTCCGGTGTGTGGCTGCCGGACACGACCTCCATGCCTGCACCGCCGCATTCCCGGAACTCGCCGGTGCAGCGCCGCAACTTGCTTGCACTCATGCGGTAGCGCGCCGGGTGCGCCAGCACCGCCATACCACCGGCCGCGCGGATCCACGCCAGCACTTCATCCAGCGCGGCCCAGTCGCCGCTGACATAGCCCGGCCGGTTGTTGACCAGGTAACGGCGAAACACCTCGCGCATGCTGCCGGCATGACCCTGCTCGACCAGGAAACGGGCGAAGTGGGTGCGGCTCACGATCCGCCCCCGGGCCAGCCGGCAGGCACCGTCCCAGGCCCCGGGTATCCCGGCCCGGGCGAGGCGCCGGCCGATTTCCTCCGCACGCCAGTCGCGGAACGCCGACAGCTGCCCGAGGCCCCGGCCGAGCAGCGCGTTCGCCGGATCGATGCCCAGGCCGAGCACGTGCAGGGTCTGCGACTGCCAGCTCACGGAGATTTCCACGCCGGGCACCAGCCGCATGCCCGCCAGCGCGGCACTGGCCTGTGCCTCGGCAATCCCGTCCACCGTGTCATGGTCGGTGAGTGCCAGCACATCCACGCCGGCCGTCGCGGCGGCTTGCACGAGTTCGTCCGGACTCAGGGTGCCGTCCGAGGCGAGCGAATGGCTGTGCAGATCGTAGTGCATCGTCATCCGCCTTATTTTACAGGACTGGCCTGCCCGCTGCTGACATAAACACAATCCCGCCGGGGTATCCCCGTTCGCGGCAGCGGGCCGAAGACTGTTAACATAGCGCCTCCATCGCCACAGTGAATGCCATGCAACTACCGACGGGACAACTGGACACCCTGCGCACGGATGCCGCGGCGCTGCTGGATGCCTGCACCGCAGCCGGGATCCCCGCCGAAGACAGCGAAACCGGCCTGGCAGTGCTGGCACAGGCCTTCGACCAGTTGTTCGAGGTGCTGGCACGTGCCGAATCCGACCTGCAGTCCGGCGGCAATGCCGGCGCAAGCGATGTGACGGAACTGGGCGAATATGCCCTGCAACTGATTGAAAATCTCGCCGCCCGGGTCGGACAGACCGGCGACGACAGTCTGCGCCAGAGGCTGGCCATGCTGACGGTCAACCTGGCCCTGTGGATTGCCCGTCATGACGGTGTGATCGACACACTGGAGCCGGTGGTCGATGCCCTCGCCCTGTTCGCCAATACCACGTCAGACACACACGCCCTGGCAGATCTCCACGACATTATCGGCACCATCGTCGAGGCGGTTTCGCCGGTCATCAGCCAGGACCTCGAGAAGATCAATCCCGGCCGCCCCTGGCGTGTGCTGCTGCTGAACCAGAGTATCGTGGCGACGCGCAGTCACAATACTGAACTGATGGAACAGGCGTTTGCCAGATTGACCAAAAATTTGCCGGAGGATGCCGCCCGCTTCTTTACCGAGGGCATGCAGCAAATGGACGCGCTGGATTATCCGCAGCATGTTCGCGAGGTCATGGCGCGCTATCACCGGCAGTGGAACGTCGACCGCTCGCTGCATTAATCGCAACGCCTTTCAACCGATCACACGACCCGGCCAGCCATGAAATTTCTTTTCGACCTGTTTCCGATCATCCTGTTTTTTATTGCCTACAAGATGTATGACATCTACGTGGCAACGGCGGTCGCCATTGCCGCGGCATTCGTGCAGACCGCGCTGTTCTGGGTGAAAAACCGACGCTTCGAAAAGATGCATGTGATTACGCTCGGCATCCTCATCGTGTTCGGCGGCCTGACGCTGGCATTGCGCGATCCGGTATTCATCAAGTGGAAACCGACCGTGGTCAACTGGCTGTTTGCGGCCGTCTTCATGGGCGCCCGCCTGTTCAGCAAGACCAGCCTGATCGAGCGCATGATGGGGCATGCCGTCACGGTACCGGCGCCCGTCTGGGACCGGCTCAACTGGGCCTGGATCCTGTTCTTTGTCTTCATCGGCATCATCAACCTGTACGTCGCATTCAATTACAGCGAGGAAACCTGGGTCAATTTCAAGCTGTTCGGCATGATGGGACTGACCCTGGTGTTTGTCTTCGGGCAGGCGTTTTATCTCAGCCGCTACATGGAAACCACGGAGGACAAGCAGTAATGCTGTATGCCATCATCAGCCAGGATCGCGATAACAGCCTGGCCGACCGCCTGCAGGCACGCCCGGCACATCTCGAACGCCTGCAGGCACTGCAGGCCGGGGGACGCCTGCTGCTGGCGGGACCCCATCCGGCCATCGACAGTGAGGATCCGGGCGAGGCCGGCTTCAGCGGCAGTCTCGTGGTCGCGGAGTTCCCCTCGCTGGAGGCGGCACAATCCTGGGCCGACGCGGACCCTTACGTTGCGGCCGGCGTCTATGCACAGGTCGTCGTCAAACCCTTTCGCAAGGTACTGCCCTGATATGTCTGACCAGCGCACTGCAATGATCCGTACACGCATCGAACAGGCACTGCAGCCGCTGAGCCTCGAGATCATCGATGAAAGCGCCAAACACGCCGGCCATGCCGGTGCCGCCGGTGGCGGCGGCCATTACATCGTCGACATCGTTGCCGCCGCATTTGCCGGCAAAAGTCCGATCCAGCGCCACAGGCTGGTTTACGATGCCGTAGATGATATGATGCACAGCGAAATTCATGCCCTCAGCATCCAGGCCAGAACCCCCGAAGAAAGCTGATTGTCCAAAACCTACAGAAGGTACACTCAATGAACGTTCGTTATCTATTGTTAGCCGCAGCCATGCTCTCCGTCACCGGCTGTGACCAGATGCAGTCCGCGCTCAACACTCCCGGGAGTACCCCCGCAGCCGTAACCGGCGATGTCATTGCAACCGTCAACGGCGCACCCATCACGCAGCAGGTACTGGACGTGTACAACCGCCAGCGTGCCGCAAAAGGCGCCCAGCCGGACGCCGAAAATCCGGACGGGCCGCTCAACGAGTTGATCGCGCTGGAATTGATGCGGCAGGAAGCCGTCAGTAATGGTGCGGATGCCGACCCCGTTATCAGCGCCACGCTCAACCAGCTGGAACGCAGCACACTCGCCGGTGCCGCCATCAAGACCTTCATGGCAAACACCGAAATCAGCGATGCAGAAGTCCGCGAGATGTATGACACCAACATCGGCAATGCGGGCAAGGAATACAATGCCCGCCATATCCTGGTCGAGACCGAGGAAGAAGCAAACGAGGTCATCGCGTCGCTGGACGCTGGCGGCGACTTCGTCGAACTGGCGAAGGAAAAATCCACCGGACCTTCGGGCCCGCGGGGTGGTGAACTCGGCTGGTTCGGTGCCGGGCAGATGGTCAAGCCGTTTTCCGATGCCGCGGCTGCGCTGGAGAAAGGCAGCTACACCGAACAACCTGTGCAGACCCAGTTCGGCTGGCATGTCATCCGTCTGGAAGACATCCGCGACAGCACACCCCCGCCCTTCGAGGACGTCAAGGACCGGCTGAAAATGATGCTCACCAACCAGAAGTTGCAGCAGCACGTCGAGCAGGCCAAAAATTCGGCGACCATCGACATCAAGTAAACCGCCTGTCCGGCCGGCAGCCACGGCAGCCGGCCGGCTTGCACCTAGCGCAATTGTTCCGTGAGGGCCGGCTCTGCAGCGGCTGCATTACCCCCGCCATCCGCATCACCACCGTCCGGCGTGCTGTACAGCAAGGCATCGCCCGGCAGCTGAATCGGCGAGCGAATGATCTCGATGAAGCGCGCCCACCAGGCGGTGAGGGTATACGCTGCCGCATCACCCGGCATCGAGTCGATGTCATCGGCAATCACCACGATCCCCGCCGCGGCCTCCGAGTCGGGGAACACGGCACTGAAGGCCTGCCGGTAGCGCTCCGCACGCGGCACACTCGAATCCTCGAGGATCACCCAGGGCGGGCGGATTTTCATGCCGAGATGCCGGCTGGTCTCCTGGTTGAACAGGTAGTGAATGTCGTGGGCATCCATGGCGCCGGACACGCGGTTTACGAGCAGGCGCAGCTCGCCGCTGAAACCGTTCAGCTGCAGCACCCGCAACAGGGCGAAAGCTTCCGCCTGTGACCGGCTGTCGGGCGTGACCACCAGCACGATGACCGCGGATGCCAGACAGCAGCCGACCTGTTCACGCGGCGCCATGCCGGATGTATCGACGATGAACTCGTCGTATCCCTCCTCGACGTCCATGGCCTGTACGCACGGCATCAGCAGTTCATCCGCTGCAGTCGGCCACTCCGCCAGCGGAATCAGGCAGGACAGGATATCGATGCCGAGATAACCGCGGCTGATGACATGCTGCTGTTCCTGTTCGCTCGCCGTATGGTGGCGGCGCTCGATGAGCGGCTGTATGTCAATGAACTGTTCGACCGGCGTGCCGCTATCCGGGATGTGAAACAGCGCAACCTGCCGCCCCCGACGCACCAGTTCGAGTGACAGGTTGACGGCAAGATGTGTCTTGCCGATACCCGCAATACCGCCTGTCATTGTGATTATTCTTGTCATCTCTGTCTTGCCTGGTTCGGCCTGCCGGGCCGAACTATCAATCCTGTATCCCAGTATCGTGAATCATTTTCCCGTTGTCGCGTTACTCAGCGCGGCATCTCCAGCAGACGCATCCGGCCATTCCCCAGCCAATGCTCGACCTCCGCCAGCGTCATCGGCTTGCCGACGTAGTAACCCTGATAGTAATCACAGCGCATCCCCTTCAGCAGGTCATGCACCGAACGCGACTCCACACCCTCGGCGGTGACCGTGAGGCCGAGGCTGTGGGCCAGGTCGATGGTCGCCCTGACGATGGAGGCATTTTCCTCGTCCGTATCCATGTCCACCACAAACGACTTGTCGACCTTCAGCGTGTGCACCGGCAGGCGCCGCAGGTGGACCAGTGACGAGTGGCCGGTGCCGAAATCATCGATTGACAGTTTCAGGCCCATCGCCGCGAGCTGCTCGAGTATCTCGATGACCTGGTCCGGGTCCAGCATCACGCCGGATTCCGTAATCTCGAGCAGCAATGAATCGGTACTGAGTTTGTTGCGTACCAGCGCCTCCTCGAGCCGGATCATGAGCTTGAAGTCATGCAGGTTGTGCATGGACAGGTTGATGCCGGAGCGCAGACCGGGCTCGATCGACTTCAGCATGACCAGTTCACGACAGGCCGTGTCGATCACCCACTCGGAAAGCTGCCGGATAAACCCGCTCTGCTCGGCCGCCCGTATGAAGCTGTCCGGCATGAGCACCCTGCCGTCCGGCTGGCGCCAGCGCACCAGCGCCTCGAGGTAATGTATGGAGCCGGTGGCAAATTCGATTACCGGCTGGTAAACGAGAAACAGATCGTTGCGCTTGATGTCTTCGCGAATGGTGCCGCCGGCATCCATGCGGTGCGCGGCGACCCGCTCGGTGGTGGCAGGATCATACGTCGCATAGTCCTGCTTGCTGCTTTTTGCCGTATACATCGCATAGTCGGCGTTGCGCAGCAGTTCATCGACTTCCGTGCCATGTTCCGGCATCAGCGCGATGCCGATACTGACCGACGCCGACAGCTTGTGGCCCCTGACCCTGAAGTCCCGCTGCATCGACTGGATGATCTTCTGCGCCACCTGTTCCGCCTGCCCCGCATCGGTATCCGGCAGCAGGATGACGAACTCGTCGCCGCCGAGGCGCGCCAGTGTGTCCGATTCGCGCAGCACCTCGGCAATGCGCGCCACCACCTTCTGCAGCAGCAGGTCGCCGGTATGGTGACCGAGCATGTCATTGACATACTTGAAGCGCACCATGTCGATCAGGAGAACGGCTGCCACGCCGGGTGTGCGGCGATGTTCGGCAAGCAGCTGACTCAGCCGGTCTTCCATCAGTGCACGGTTGTAGGTGCCGGTCAGCGGATCACGTATGGCCATATCGTGCAGGGTCTCGTACAGTTCGCCCAGCGCATGAAAAGTGACCGTCCGTTTCTTGTCGGCAGCGGTGGACTCATGCGTGCTGCCGGAGCCCTGTACCCAGCGCGATTTCAGCTGGTGGCTGAGCCTCTGCAACGGCTTGAAAACCGAATATTTCAGAATCAGCAACGCCAGCCCCACCGAGACAAGCAACACCAGCGCCACGATAATCATCAGACGCTTGTTGGTCTTGTCGATCTTGAGAATCAATTCATCGGCATTACTCGCTGCAACAATCTCCAGCACAGGCTCGCCTGTGCGGCTTTTCAGTATGTAGTCGGATTGAACGAAGTTTCCCGAGGCGGGCGCGGCCCAGTCGGGCGATGTGACAACAGCATCGCCCTGCAGCCCGGTAATCTGCACCGGCATGCCCAGGCGTTCATCGAGTCTGCCGATACCGGCAAGCGGGTTGTAGACCAGCTGGAGAAAACCTGTCGGCTTCAG
>JABDRC010000357.1 GCA_013041945.1 Halobacteria archaeon | reverse complement strand
CCGAACGTGGTGCCATGGCTGCCGGGTTGCATCAGTTCGGCGGCGGCACCACCGGCCAGGCAGGCACCGATCGGTACGCCGTTGCCGAGTGACTTGGCCAGTGTCATGACGTCGGGCTTTGCACCGCCATGCTGCCAGGCGAACCACTGTCCGGTCCGGCACATGCCGGTCTGGATTTCATCGAGCATCATCAGCCAGCCATGCTCGTCGCACAGGGCGCGGATCTCCGTCAGGTAATCCTCGTCCGGGATGTTGATGCCACCCTCACCCTGGACCGGTTCGACCAGCACCGCCACGGCATCGCTCTTGTTGCTTGCAATGGTCCGGATGGCCTCGATGTCGTTGTAGGGTGCGCGCAGGAAGCCGCGTACCAGGGGTTCGAAGCCGGCCTGGATGCGCCGGTTGCCGGTGGCGGTCAGCGTTGCCAGGGTGCGGCCATGAAAGCTGTTTTCCATGACGATGATGGCGGGACTGGTAATGCCCCGGCTGTGACCGTACAGCCGGGCGATCTTGATGGCGGCCTCGTTGGCCTCGGCGCCGGAATTGGCGAAAAACACCCGCTCCATTTCCGCGACGGCACACAGCCGGTCGGCCAGCTGTGACTGCAGTTCGATACCGTACAGGTTGGATGTGTGCACCAGTTTGCCCGCCTGCTCACACACGGCCGCGGTGACGGCCGGGTGTGCATGGCCGAGACCGCACACGGCGATACCGCTCAGCGCATCCAGGTATTGCCGGTTTTCGGTGTCTCTCAACCAGATGCCCTCGCCGTGGTCGAAGCGTACCGGCAGTCTGTTGTAGGTCGACATCAGATGGTCTGGCATCTTTTCTCTTCTTCCAAAATACAAAAGGCAGTCCTTGCAGACTGCCGATCATTAAGTATTGATTCTATCGCCTGTTACCTGAAAAGCGCAAACCCGGCAACAGGCCGGGTTTGCGTGGTCATCAGGCGCTTTATTCCACTGTTTCTGCTGGTGTAATCTCCGCGTCAGTGACGATGTCGATCAGAACGGCAGGCCGTGACCGTGACCCACCATGCACATCAGCATCGGGATGGACAGCAGGGTGTTGGTGCGCGAGGCCATCAGGGCGACCTTCTTTGCGCTGGCGATTTGATCGGCACTGGCTTCCACCATGCCGAGGATCTTTTTCTGGTTCGGCCAGATCAGCACCCAGACGTTGAACAGCATGATGGTGCCGAGCCAGGCGCCAATGCCGATGACCTGTGCGCCTTCTGCCAGGGTGAAGGCATTGACGAAACCGGTACCCATGGTTTCCAGCGCGGCCGCACCGGTCACCCAGGTGGCCACGGCACCCCAGCGGAACCACAGCAGGGCACGCGGCGCCACGTACTTGTTGATGGCGGCGGGGCCGGGGCCGCCGCTGTCGGCCTCGCCCAGGGCCTGGCCCACGGCCGGTACCTGCACGAAGTTGAAATAGTAGAGCAGGCCGATCCAGGTGATACCGGCGAGTACGTGGAACCAGACTTCAAGTGACCAGAGATTGAAACCGCTCATGCCAAGTCCCAGTACGATCAGGATGGCAAGGACAAAACCCGAAATGATGGTGCCTGTAATAGTCATTAATGGATTCATGTTGATGGACTCCCTGTGGTCACGGCCGGATGCCGCACTGTTTGTTTGTATAGGTGACTAAATTACTAGGGAAAGGGAGGATACGGGAGCACCGTCCATTTTGCAATATGCTTGATTACCAATTTCTGTCATGAAAGCATTGAGTTAGAGTATCTGCCTGATGATGAAACAGATGTCAGCCTGTATCCGGACATGCGGTCCGGCAACATGAATGCAATCGAGCTGAGCCTGTTTGCCAGCCGCATTACGGCCGTGTGTGACGAAATGGGGGCCGTGCTGCGGCGTGCCGCCTTTTCCACCAACATCAAGGACCGGCTGGACTTTTCCTGCGCCGTGTTCGACCCGAAGGGGCGCCTGTGCGCGCAGGCGGCGCACATTCCCGTGCACCTCGGCAGCATGGCCTATGCCATGCAGGACCTCGTCGACCGGCCGGACTGGTCGCGCGGTGACATGGTGATCGTCAACGATCCCTATCTCGGCGGGACGCACCTGCCGGACGTGACGCTGATTGCACCCGTGTATGCCGGCAGTCGCTGTATCGGTTTCGTCGCCAATCGTGCGCACCATGCCGATATCGGGGCGCAATCACCCGGTTCCATGCCGGTGTCACGGTCCCTCGAGGAAGAGGGACTGGTGATTCCGCCGACGCACCTGTTGCGCCACGGCGATATCGTGACCCCGACGTGGCAACGCATCGTCGACAGCACCGCCAGCCCGCTACAGATGAAGGGCGACCTGGCTGCGCAGGTGAGCGCCAACCGCTCGGGTATCGCCAGGCTGCAACAGTTGTGTGGTGAGGATGTCGACCGCTACCTGGCGGGACTCGATGCGATCAATGTCTACGGCGAGCGCCTGGCATCGCATGCGTTGTCCGCGATACCGGATGGCCGCTATCGCTTTGCAGACACCATGGATGACGACGGCTCGGGTAACGAGGATATCCGCATCGCGGTCGAGCTGCAGGTCAGTCAGGCACGTGTCGATGTGGATTTCAGCGGTACGGCGGAACAGGTCGCCGGCAATATCAATTGCCCGCTGTCGGTGGCCGCGGCGGCCGTCTTCTATGTCTTCCGCTGCCTTATGCCGGCACACACGCCGGCCTGCGACGGCAGTTTCAGGACGCTGCACATCCGTGCACCGGCGGGCTGCCTGGTCAACGCCCGGCGCCCGGCGGCGGTGGCGGCCGGCAACGTCGAGACCAGCAGCCGTATCGTCGACGCGGTCATGGGTGCACTGGCGCAGGCGATGCCCGCACAGTTGCCGGCGGCCAGCCAGGGCACGATGAACAACATTGCCATGGGCGCGCGCGGCGACGGCAACAGCTGGGACTATTACGAAACCCTGGGGGGTGGTACCGGCGGGGGTGGCCGCTACCCCGGGCTCAGTGCGGTCCAGTCGCACATGACCAATACCCTGAATACGCCGGTCGAGGTGCTGGAACTGGAGTACCCCTTGCGCATTCACCGCTACGCGGTGCGTGACGGTTCGGGGGGTGCCGGCCGGCACGCCGGCGGTGATGGCCTGGTGCGTGAATACGAGTTTCTGGCGCCCGCGACGGTCACGCTGCTGACCGAGCGACGCCGGCATGCGCCCTGGGGGCTGGAGGGTGGAGCGTCGGGCAGGCGGGGCGAGAACCGCTTGAATGGACAGGTCCTGCCCGGCAAGATCAGCCTGAGCGTCAGTGCCGGCGACCGGCTGACGGTAAGTACGCCCGGCGGCGGTGGCTGGGGCGGTCGCACCATCGGTTAAGTCGGACGGGCGCGTTTATGTGTGGCATATGCGGTGAATTGCGTTTCGACGGGCAGGCGCCCGACCCGGCCGTCATCCAGGTCATGACGGAGCGTCTGGCGCGGCGTGGTCCGGACGGCAGCGGCCGTTACCTGTCCGGCCCGGTCGCGCTGGGTCACCGGCGGCTGGCGGTCATCGACCTGTCGGCGCGTGCCGACCAGCCCATGCATGACGATGCCGCCGGCCTGGTGCTGGTATTCAACGGGACTATCTATAACTATCCCGAACTGCGCGACGAGTTGCGTGCAAAGGGTCACACCTTTACTTCGTCCGGTGATTCGGAGGTCATTCTCAAGGCGTATGCCGAGTGGGGTGAGGACTGTCCGACACGCCTGCAGGGTGTGTTTGCATTTGCCATCTGGGACAGCGCCCGCCGGCATCTGTTTCTTGCGCGCGACCGTTTCGGTATCAAGCCGCTCTATTACAGCATCACACCGGACAGATTCCGGTTTGCCTCGACCAGCCAGGCGCTGCTGGCGGGTGGCGGGATCGACACTGCGATCGATCCGGTTGGATTGCACCGGCATCTTACCCTGCACGCCGTGGTGCCGGCACCGCGTACCCTGTTGCGCGGACTGCGCAAGCTGGCGCCGGGCCACAGCCTGACGCTGCACCCGGACAGGCGAAAGACGCTGCGTCGCTACTGGCAGCTGGATGCACTTGCCTGTC
>JABDRC010000353.1 GCA_013041945.1 Halobacteria archaeon | reverse complement strand
ACGGTATCTGGCTGGTCGGTGGCACGATACCACTGGTGGCCAATGATGACAGCAAGGTGCGTGCCGCCTGCCTGGTATTCGACGACCGCGGTGAGCAGGTCGGCCGCTATGACAAGATTCACCTGTTCGATGTCGAGCTGGTGGACAGCGCCGAACAGTACACCGAGTCCGAAACCATCGAGCCGGGCGACGAGGTGGTGGTGCTGGACTCGCCGTTCGGGCGCATGGGGGTTGCCGTTTGCTATGACCTGCGCTTCCCGGAACTGTTTCGCCAGCAGCTCGAGGCCGGCATGGAAATACTGGTGCTGCCCTCGGCCTTTACCGCGATAACCGGGCGTGCACACTGGGAGGTACTGGTACGGGCACGCGCCATCGAGAACCTGTGTTACGTGGTGGCCCCCGACCAGGGCGGTTATCACCTGAGCGGACGCGAGACCTACGGTCACAGCATGATCGTCGATCCCTGGGGGACGGTCATGAACAGCCTGGCGCGCGGCCCCGGGGTGGTGTGCGCCGACATCGAGCTTGGCCGGCTGCAGAATGCACGCCGCAATTTTCCGAGCATCACCCACCGTCGTCTGCAGTGTGTGAACAAGTAATGTCCACATCCACACTTGATATCGCGCGCCAGCGCCTGCTGACACCGGCCGGCATCGATGAAAACGATCTCGACAAGGTATTCGGCAGGCTGCTGGCCCACGCCGTGGACAGCGGTGATCTTTACTTCCAGTCCAATCGTTACGAGTCCTGGGTTCTCGAAGACGGCATCGTCAAGGAAGGCAGCCACAATATCGAGCAGGGTGCCGGGGTGCGTGCCATCACCGGTGACAAGACCGGTTTCGCCTATTCCGACGAGATCGTCATGCCGGCACTGCTGGAGGCCTCGTCCGCGGCACGCGCTATTGCACGGCAGGGCAGCGAGGGCCGGCTGCAGGCCTGGCATGCCGGCGGCGGCAATGCCCTGTATCAGGATACCGATCCGCTGGCGCAGATGTCGGCCGACGAGAAGGTAGCGCTGCTGCAGCAGCTGGATGCCGAGGCGCGTGCGCAGGATCCGCGTGTCAGGGAGGTTGTGGTGAGTCTCGCCGGTGTCCACGAGGTGGTGCTGGTGGCTGTCAGCGACGGCACGCTGGCCGCTGACGTGCGCCCGCTGGTGCGCTGCAATGTCACCGCCATTGTCGAGCAGGACGGCCGGCGTGAACAGGGCACGGCCGGTGGCGGCGGACGCACGGACTACGGTTTCTTTATCGACGGCGATCGTGGCCGCGGTTATGCGCGCGAGGCCGTGCGCCAGGCACTGGTCAATCTCGAGGCCATCGACACGCCGGCCGGCAGCCTGCCGGTGGTGCTGGGGCCGGGCTGGCCCGGCATCCTGCTGCACGAGGCCATAGGTCATGGCCTGGAAGGCGATTTCAACCGCAAGGGCACCTCGGCCTTTGCCGGGCTGGTCGGTCAGCAGGTGGCTTCACCGCTATGCACGGTGGTCGATGACGGCACGCTGGCCGGGCGGCGCGGCTCACTCAACATCGATGACGAGGGTACGCCGACGCAGAACACGGTGTTGATCGAGAACGGCATCCTCAAGGGTTACATGCAGGACCGCATGAACGCCGGCCTGATGGGCGTGACGGCCACCGGCAACGGGCGGCGCGAGTCCTATGCCCACCTGCCAATGCCGCGCATGACCAACACCTACATGCATGCCGGTCCGCATGACCCGGAGGAAATCATCGCCTCGGTCGACCGGGGCCTGTATGCCGTCAACTTCGGCGGCGGGCAGGTGGACATCACTTCCGGCAAGTTCGTGTTTACCGCCAGCGAGGCTTACCTGATCGAGAAGGGCAAGGTCACGGCGCCGGTGAAGGGCGCGACCCTGATCGGCAACGGTCCGGACGTGCTGAAGCGCGTCTCCATGCTCGGCAACGACATGCAGCTGGATTCCGGTGTCGGCACCTGCGGCAAGGAAGGCCAGAGCGTGCCCGTCGGTGTCGGCCAGCCGACCATGCTGATCGATGAACTCACTGTCGGCGGCACGAGCGCCTGAAGACAGC
>JABDRC010000341.1 GCA_013041945.1 Halobacteria archaeon | reverse complement strand
CCGCCGCCCTGACGGCCTGGTTCGCCCTGTTCGAGCTGGCCCATGTCCGCGCCGGCAACTCGCTGCTGGTGCACTCGGCCGCCGGTGGTGTCGGCAGCATGCTGGTACAGATGGGGAAGATTGCCGGCTGCCGGGTAACGGCGGTGGTCGGGGCAACCCACAAGGTGGAGCGTGTGCTGCAGCTGGGCGCCGATGCGGTCATCGACAAATCCGCGCAGGACCTGTGGACCGAGGCGCGACGCATCGACCCCGCGGGCTTCGATGTCATCCTGGATGCAAACGGTATCAGCACGCTGCGTGACAGCTACGCACACCTCGCCCCGGTGGGCAGGCTGGTCGTGTACGGTTTTCATGGCATGCTGCGCACACGCGACGGTGTACCGAACCGTCTCAGGCTGTTGCTGGATTACCTGCGCACCCCGCGTTTCAGCCCGTTTGACCTGACCACCCGCAACCGCAGCATCATGGGTTTCAACCTCAGCTACCTGTTTGACCGCAACGCTATGCTGCAACGCGGTATGACGGAAATTCTCGACTGGGCGGAAACCGGCAGGCTGCAGCTGGCGGACGTCACAACCTACCCGCTGGAAGCGGTCGCCGAGGCACACCGCGCACTGGAATCCGGCCAGACAACCGGCAAACTGGTGCTGGTCATGGGTGACTGAAAAAGGTCGGCTACTGGCTGGCAGTGACGGTTGCGAGGCAGCATTCGCAGCGAGTAGTTCCGAAACACCCGGGCTGCCGGCTGCGCTGCTGCTCAGGCCGGCATCGACAGCGGCACAGCCACCTGCCCTGACTCCTGGATAACGGACACGGCCTCTTCCATGGTGTTCACCGCGATATAATCGATTTGCCCGTCGGCGAAGCGGAATGCAACCACATTGGCATGGCCGCAATAGAGATATTCGAGTGTTGCGTACTGCTGCAGGACACCCTGGCAGTGCTCGCACGGTAACGCGCCTGCTCCGGTCATGGTCAATCCCCCCGAGACTCGCCCGCCACATTCTGTACGGGCCTGTAAGGAGGGAATCGACTATTCAGTCATGGACTTTAATCCGCAAAGTCCAGCCGCTCCTGTACGGCGGCAATACCCTGCCGGGCGCAGGCCTCGTCCTTGTCGCCGCCGGGAGCGCCACTCACGCCGACCGCGCCGAGCAGGCTGCCGCTGACGCGAATCGGCAGGCCGCCTTCCATCAGCAATACACCGTCGAGTTCATTCAGTTCATCGCGTATGCGTGCCATGTTCGAGCGCAACTCCCCCGAGGCGGAATTCGACATCACCACGGCATTGGTCTTGTTATGCGCGATCTGCACCATGTACTTGCTGACAAACACATCACGCATGATGACGACCGGGTCGCCGCTGCGGTCGGTCACCACGACCGCCACCTGGTAGCCGTCCTTGCGGCAGGCCTCGACCGCCGCCGTCGCAATATCGCGTGCAAGCTCCAGGCCCAGCAGCCGGCTGGGAACCAGGTCGTTTGCCTGCAGGGTGAATACGGGAATACAGGCAAGCAGGAGAAATACAATCCGCCCGCACGATCCGTGAATACCGGTCATCAAACACCTCCTCTTCGACACCTGTCCACACATTGCCCCGGCGTGAACAGCTGACGACCGGAACACATATAGCAGGGCGCGGCCCTGCCAGCATTATTCTAGCCGATTATGCCTGTCGGTTTATGCCGTGACGGACTGTTTTACACGGGATGCCGGCGCAAGCGGCAATGTGAGATAAAATGTGGTGCTCTCGCCGGGGATTGACCTGAATCCAATGGTGCCATCGTGCAGCTCTATGAGCTGCTTGCTGATCCGCAGCCCCAGACCGGTACCGGCCATCTTCTGGTTCACCGGTGTTCCGATCTGCTTGAACCTCTCAAAGACGTGCTGCTGTTGATCCTCAGGGATACCGGGCCCATGGTCGGTTACCTCGATACGGGCACTGTCCCCGTCGATGACAAGAGAGACCTCGATGTCTTCATCGTCGCGGGAATATTTTGCCGCATTGGTGAGCAGATTGGTCAACACCTGCAGCATGCGATGCTCATCGCAATTGATCAGTATGGATCTGTCACACTCCTCGTATTCAAGGACCACGTGACAGTTGCACTGTGTGCAGTAGGGCCTGTTGAGCTCCAGCGCGTTCTCGAGCAGGTCAACCAGGTTACATGGCCCCCGGTCTATTTCAAGCTTGCCGGCCTCCAGTTTTGCCAGGTCCAGAATGTCGTTGACGATACCAAGCAACCGTTCACTGTTGCGCGCCGCAATTTCAACCATCTGCCGCTGCCTGTCCTGCAACTCACCCGCCTTGTTATTCATCAGCAGTGACAGCGATCCGTTGATAGAGGTCAATGGCGACCTCAGCTCATGACTTACCGTGGAGATGAACTCGTCCTTTGACCTGTCAAGAGTCTGGAGTTCCTTCACCCTGATACGAAGCTCCAGCTGACTGACGACCTGCCGTGCAAGCGCTTCCAGGGCCTGTTCCTGCTCGGCTGTTATTGATCGCGGCTCATTCGCGATAACGCACAGGGTGCCGACCCTGAGATTATCCTTCAGCACCAGTGGCGCACCTGCATAGAATTTTACGTGCGGGGCCCCGGTGGCCAGCGGATTGTCATGAAATCTCTCGTCCAGGCCGGAGTCCTCGACCACAAAAACACTGTCGCCGAGAATGGCGTGCGCGCAGAAAGCGACCTCACGGGGAGTTTCGCTGGCATCCAGGCCATGGCGTGACTTGAACCACTGCCGTTCGTGATCGACCAGGCTTACCAGGGCAATGGGCGTGTTGCAGATTTGCGCCGCAAGCAAGGTGAGATCATCATAGGCCTGCTCTTCCAGCGTATCGAGAATATCGAGCTCGTATAATCCGCGGATTCGCTCTGCTTCGTTTTCCGGTTTTGGCGCCGACTTCATCCTGAAATCTCACTATGATCCTGAACGGAAGATTTAGCGGCAATCAGGCGGTAAATATTTAGATCCACACCCCGTTCACGGGATCGCTGACGTCTGCGCGGCATGCGCCTGGTCTCATGCTGCCCCGTTCCCTGATAGTTATTTAGCATATATAACATATGGTTATAAACTTTCGGGCGCGCAGGACAAAGATCGAGGGCATGCAGGGGCGCGACGGTTATTGAACGGCCACGGAAGACGCCGGGATTTGAAACACCGGAAGAACGATTTAACGCGTGTGTTGCGGCGATCGTTGGAATCGGCAACGTCCTGGCCCGGGCTTTCGGGATCGGACTGGCGAGGTTCGTGAAGCTGAAGGCAACGTGACAGTCTCAACGTGACGGCGACTTTGCTTATCTTCCTTGCCTCAGATCAATGTATCCACCACAGAAAAGAGATATAAGATCAACAGGCAGAAGTGCCTTCTGTATAGCGCATACAGGAAAGAAATTATGTGCCGGCGTATGCCTGGCACGGCGGGTGTCAACCTGGTCATCAGCGGTTGTAAGGGGGCTGAAGCTGCAGTGATCAGGTCTTCTGAATACCACCCGCTTGCCGTCGGCAATTCCGGAACCTACAATGTCGATGGGGCTCTCATCCTGACGTCTACGGTGGTGTGGGGTGGCACACTGAGCGAAATGCCACGCCCATAATTATAATTATATCCTCCTGCAGCGTCAGGTTTCAGACTGAATACTATAATCGGAGAGACGGGGGGATGCTGAATATAATACTTGTGGTTATTGCAGCCAGTGTGCTGCTGTTTATGTTCCACCCTCGCTTGACCAGAAACGAGTCCTGGCTGGCAACACTCACGCCACTCTCCTCCATAATCGGCAGCGGCTTTCTGATCATAGCGCCGTTGCTTGCAAGCGTGGTCGGCCCGTATTCACCTCTCGCGGTTCTGGGCATCGTGTTGCTTGCCTATGCCATTGGCGGGATCATTCGCTTCAATATCATTCATGCCGAGCCCCTACTGCACGAGAGGAAAACATACCCGGTATTATATAAAATCGATTTATTCGCCAATACCGCGCTTTCACTCGCTTACGTCACCGCTGTTGCATTCTACCTGTCTTTACTGTCGTCTTTTCTTCTGACTTACATCGGGTTTGAAGACTCACCCAGCCTGGAAAGAACCCTGACGACAATCATTATAGTGTTTATCGCTACCACGGGTTATATACGCGGACTGGGCGGTCTTGAAAAACTCGAGGCGTATTCAATGTCTCTACAGTTGTCTATTGTTGCGGCACTGTTGATCGGGATCATCGTATACGACTATAACTTCATACAATCTGAACAATCGCTCATCTTCGAAGTCGAGGACAGGAGCTGGATAACCAAGGTGTGTATTCTGTCCGGTATCCTGCTGGTGGTGCAGGGCTTCGAGACCTCGCGGTTCCTGGGTGAAAAATATTCCGCTAAAATGCGTGTACGAACCATGCGTCGTGCACAACTGATTTCGGGTGTATTGTACGTGGTATCTGTTATTGCACTGATGCCGATTGTGCAGCATCTCGACCTTGCGCATATCCGGATAGCAGATATCGTTGCTGCGACCGGACTGGCAGCAACCGTACTGCCCTTGATGCTGATTGTGGCCGCGATCATGAGCCAGTTCAGTGCAGCAGTCGCTGATACAGTCGGCGCCGGATGCCTGGCGAGCGAGAGCAGCAGCGGCAAATTGTCGACCAACAGGGGTTACCTGGTGGTGTCATTCTTCGCGATCTTACTGGTATGGACTGCCGACCTCCTGGAGATCATCACCTTCGCTTCACGTGCTTTTGCACTATACTACCTGTTGCAGTGTATCGTTGCTCTCATCGCGTGCCGACATTATTACGAAAGCCTGGCCCGCCGCCTGCACCAGGCGAGTTTTACCACGGTGGCAACCATTCTGACTTTTATTGTGATATTCGCAATCCCAGCCGAGTAGACGCCGGCATGGAGCCTGTTGTGCATTCATGCCGATGCGTGACCGGCCGACGGATCAAACCGACACAGTTGATATCATGATGGAAAACTGAAGGAGAAAAGACATGAAGCTTCTGGTCGCAGTAGACCTTTCTGCCTCCACAGAAAAAATTGTGAAGAAGGTCGAGGAAATAGCCAAGGAAATTCCGGCAAAGGTATGGATCCTGCATAATGCCGTGCCTGAGCCGGATACACTTGAATTCAGAGTGGATCCACGAGCGGCCCGGGAATCACTGGCAAAGAAATTCCACGACGAGCATTGCCAGATTCAGGAGATTGCAGATCGATTGCGCAAGTCAGGCGTGGAAACAACGGCCCTTCTCGTGCACGGTGCAACTGTAGAAACAATTCTGAAGGAGGCCTCGGACGTGTGTGCAGACATGATTGTTGTAGGCTCTCATGGACGAGGCGCGATGTATGAACTTGTTGTGGGTAGCATAAGCAAAGGGGTCCTTCATAAATCCACTATACCGGTCCTCGTGGTACCGACACATAAACGGTCCTGACCCGTTAACGGGTTCAGGCCGCACATTCCGGCACCTCACCCGTTCGCCCGCACCGCATCACCCTTCTACTCTCGGGTTCCGGCCGAACCCGACGTCCGCCGATCCCGCAAGTTTATCGATGTGCTGTGCAGCGAATGGATTTTACAGCCAGTCAAGCAGGTAATAGATGTACTGGCCCTCGGATGATTTCGAAGGCCCCACTACGCGTGTGGCATGTCGTTTGTTGCCGGGATCGGCCGCGGCCAGCGCCTCTTCCCGGCTGGCAAACACTTCGACACAACCGGCCGGAAACCGCTTGCGACTCTGGCGGGGCGTGAAGATCACGGCAAAGCGCTCCTGCGAAACGCCCGTTTCCGGGTCCGGCGGCACGATCCCGCGCAGGCTCATGTCTGCGACCCGCTGCCCTGCAGTCCGGGCCGCAACATCCATGCCAGCACCCACTGTTCGGGCGACTCGCGCTCGAGACACACGATACTGCCCGGTGTATAGCGGACACACTCCCGCTCCATTTCACCCGTTACCAGGCGCGACACCAGGCGCGCCAT
>JABDRC010000340.1 GCA_013041945.1 Halobacteria archaeon | reverse complement strand
ACGTCAAGCAGGTTATCGCTGCCATCAACAGCGGCGACCGCGATGCCGCCATCAAGGCCTACAAGGCGGCCGTTCCTGCTATCGACAGCGCTGCCGGCAAGGGCCTGATCCACGCCAACAAGGCCGCGCGGCACAAGCGCCGCCTGAACCGGCATATCCGCGCACTCTGACGGACAGTCATACGCTATCTAAAAAGCCGGTCATTTGACCGGCTTTTTTTGTGCCCCAAATCAACACATAGAAAATTCGCCACGGAATCCACGGAAGGACACGGAATATAATTATGGCCACCAATTGACCATTGAATTTCTACCCTGGATTCATTGCTCAAGTTCACACGGCCTTTTATTTGATTTTATGACATCGGGTTTTTCCGTGTCCTTCCGTGGATTCCGTGGCAATAATTTTTTACCGAGCAGTCCACGCATTTGTAACTATCGCGTGAGGACCAGGTTGTCGCGGTGGATGAGCTCCGGTTCATCGACATACCCGAGCAGCTCCTCGATACGGCTGCTGGCCTGGCCGGCAATCCTGGATGAATCAGTCGCATTGTAATTGACCAGACCGCGCGCGACCTCCTCCCCGCCCGGCCCGACGCAGGCAACCAGGTCGCCGCGATCGAAATCACCCTCGACACCCACAACGCCAACGGCCAACAGACTGCTGCCGGAGTTGCATAAAACCCGGGTTGCACCTTCATCCAGCTGCAGGCGACCGCGCACCTGCAGTCGGCCGGCCAGCCACCGCTTGCGGGCAACCAGTGGTTCGCGTGTCGGGTAGAGGCGCGTACCCAGCGGTTCGTCATCGGCAATGCGTTGCAGGATGTTGTCGGCGCTCCCCTGCACGATCATCGTGAGGGTGCCGGAACGCGCCGCAAGACGGGCGGCACGTATCTTGGTCAGCATGCCACCGCGACCCAGTGCACCACCGGTGGCGGCGGCCATGGCTTCCAGCGACAGGTCGTCGGCCTGCGCCTCGCTGACCAGACTGGCATCCGGACTGGTGCGCGGGTCACTGTCGAACATGCCCTGCTGGTCCGTCAGGAACACCAGTAAATCGGCCTCGACCAGGTTGGCAACCAGCGCCGCCAGCGTATCGTTGTCGCCGAAGCGGATTTCTTCCGTGGTCACCGTATCGTTTTCGTTGACGACCGGGATGACGCCGAGGTTCAGCAGGGTGCGCAGGGTGCTGCGTGCATTCAGATAACGCTGGCGGTTCGCCAGGTCGTCGTGGGTAAGCAGGACCTGCGCGGTATGCAGGTCGAATTTCTGGAAGCGTGACTCGTAGGCCTGGATCAGGCCCATCTGGCCGAGGGCGGCCGCGGCCTGCAGGTCATGCAGGGCATGCGGACGGCTGGTCCAGCCAAGCCGCGTCATGCCCTCGGCGACCGCACCGGACGACACCAGCACCAGTTCATGGCCGCTGGCGCGCAGTGCGGCCATCTGTTCCACCCAGCCATCGATTGCCGCATGGGCAAGCCCGCGCCCGTCATTGGTCAGCAAGGCACTGCCGATTTTTATGACCCAGCGACGGCAATCGCTGCATTTGATTTTGTTTTGCATAGGTTGAACGTTACAACTTCTCGGGGTCGGAGCACAATTTTTACTGATTTCAGGCAGGCGAATATCAGGAACAATCGTCCTCTGACCGCGCATCACCCGCGCGCGTCTGTTCAACATAACTCATCACTGCCTGCACCAGTTCGCCGGTACCGCTGCCGTCAAGCGCGGATATCTCGAATACCGGCCCCTGCCAGTGGAGGGCCCCGGTGACGGCTTCGCGACGTTGCGCGCGTTCGGCCTCCGGCACCAGGTCCATCTTGTTCAGTACCAGCCAGCGCTCGCGCGCTGCCAGCTCTGCACTGAAAGCCTCGAGTTCGCCGGCGATGGCGACCACGTCTTCCGGCGTGTCGCCCAGCGGCCCCATGTCGACGAGGTGCAGCAACAGCCGGGTACGCGAGAGGTGCTTGAGGAACTGTATGCCGAGACCGGCACCGTCGGCGGCACCCCTGATCAGCCCCGGCACGTCCGCCAT
>JABDRC010000339.1 GCA_013041945.1 Halobacteria archaeon | reverse complement strand
GCAAATCTCTTTACTGCCTTGGTACGCCGGTTCTCACGGGCAATCATTGAACTCTTGGCCATGTTTCTACCTCATTGCCTGAACGGGAAGTTGAACGCGGCAAGCAGTGCGCGACCCTCTTCATCCGTTCGTGCAGTCGTTGTAAATGTAATATCCATCCCGCGTAATGCATCGATCTTGTCGTAATCGATCTCCGGGAAAATAATCTGTTCCTTGACACCCATATTGTAGTTGCCGCGGCCGTCAAAGGCCTTCGGGCTCATGCCGCGGAAGTCACGGATTCGCGGGATCGCGATATTGATCAGGCGATCGAGGAATTCATACATCTGCTCCCTGCGCAGCGTGACCTTGCAACCGACCGGCCAGCCTTCACGCACCTTGAAGCCGGCAACCGACTTGCGCGCCTTGATCACGATCGGCTTCTGACCTGCAATCCTGGTCATGTCAGCCACGGCATGTTCCATGACCTTGCGATCGGACACCGCCTCGCCCACACCCATGTTGAGCGTGATCTTCGTGATCTTCGGGATTTCCATGACATTGTCGTACTTGAACTGCTCCTGGAGCTGCCCGACAACCGTGTCTTTGTAAAAGTCTTTTAACCTGGCCATAACTGATTACCGTAAAAATGTCAGACGTCAACCACTTCATCGGTGGACTTGAAGTAACGCACCTTGCGACCATCTTCCAGAATCCTGAAACCAATCCTGTCGCCCTTGTCGGTCTGCGGATTGAACAGCATGATGTTGGACTGGTCGATCGGCATTTCCTTCTCGATAATGCCACCTGGCACGCCGCGGTTCGGGTTGGGCTTGGTGTGACGCTTCGCCATGTTCACGTCAGACACAACCAGACGCCCGTCAGTCAGCACGCTCAGCACACTACCGCGTTTACCCTTGTCTTTTCCTGCAATGACGATCACGTCATCACCTTTCCTGATTCTGTTCATGTCGTTTTCCTACAGTACTTCCGGTGCCAGCGAAATAATTTTCATGAAACGCTCGCTGCGCAGCTCGCGCGTGACCGGTCCGAAAATACGTGTACCGATCGGCTGCAGCTGCGTGTTCAGCAGCACGGCGGCATTGCCGTCGAAGCGGATCAGCGAACCGTCCGGACGGCGCACACCCTTGCGCGTACGCACGACGACGGCATTGTAGACCTCGCCCTTCTTCACCTTGCCGCGCGGAATGGCTTCCTTGACGCTGACCTTGATAATGTCACCGATACCCGCGTAGCGACGGTGCGAGCCACCCAGCACCTTGATGCACATCAGACTGCGCGCGCCGCTGTTGTCTGCCACATCAAGCATTGATTGCATCTGTATCATGCTGTTATTCCGTTTGTCTTGTTACGTCAACCGGGACGACTAGTCACTGCGCCCGAGAATTTCGACCAGTCGCCATGACTTGGTCTTGGAGAGCGGGCGGCACTGCTCGATGGCGACCAGGTCGCCTTCCCGGCAGGCATTCTCCGCATCATGCACGTGCAGCTTGGTCGAACGGCGGATGTACTTGCCGTAAACCGGGTGCTTCACCTTGCGTTCGATCATCACGGTCGCGGACTTGTCCATCCTGTCGCTGACGACCTTGCCGGTCACTGTACGCCTTGTTTCCGTTACTTCACTCATGCTGCATCACCCGTGTTCGTCTTTTCGGCCAGGATAGTATTGATACGCGCAATATCCTTGCGCACCTTCCTGAACTGGTCCGGACGCGCCAGCTGACCGGTGCCGCGCTGCATGCTGAGGTTGAATTTCTCCCGCAGCAGGTTGTGCAGCTCGATCTTTAGCTCGCTGACTGATTTTGATCTGAGTTCCTGGGCATTCATCACAATATTGTCCGTGCTACAAATGTTGTCTTGAACGGCAGTTTTGCCGCGGCCAGCTTGAAGGCCTCGCGAGCCACTTCCTCGGATACGCCTTCGATTTCATAAAGCATGCGACCCGGCTGAATCTGGGCAATCCAGTATTCGACATTGCCCTTGCCCTTGCCCTGCCTGACCTCGATCGGCTTCTTGGTGATCGGCACATCCGGGAACACGCGGATCCAGATCTTGCCGCCACGCTTGACGTGACGCGTGATGGTACGCCGGGCCGCCTCGACCTGGCGTGCCGTCATACGGCCACGGTCAGTCGCCTTCAGGCCATACTCGCCGAAGCTCACCTTGCTGCCGCGCTGCGCAAGACCGCGGTTGCGACCTTTCATCTGCTTGCGAAATTTTGTTCTCTTGGGCTGTAACATTACTTATCTCCGTAGCTGGCCGCGCTCAGGAAGCGGCCTTGCGCGGTGCCTCGGCTTCGGTCTCTTCTGCCTTGCCGATGACTTCACCCTTGAATATCCACACCTTGACGCCGATCACGCCGTAGGTGGTGTTGGCTTCCGCGGTGCCGTAATCAATATCAGCGCGCAGGGTGTGCAACGGTACCCGACCTTCACGGTACCATTCGCTGCGTGCAATCTCGGCACCGTTCAGGCGACCACCGACCTTGATCTTGATGCCCTCGGCGCCGATGCGCATCGTGTTGCTCACGGCACGCTTCATGGCGCGACGGAACATGATGCGTCGCTCCAGCTGCTGCGCCACACTCTCGGCAACCAGCGTCGCGTCGAGTTCCGGCTTGCGGATTTCCTCGATGTTGATACTGACCGGGATACCCATCTTCGCAGAGACTTCCTTGCGCAGACGGTCGATATCCTCGCCCTTCTTGCCGATCACGATACCCGGACGCGCGGTGTGCACGGTAATCACGGCGTTCGACGCAGGACGCGCGATCTGGATACGGCTCACGGACGCCTGCGACAGGCGCTTGCGAATATAATCCCGAATCTCGAGATCCGTATTCAGGTAGTCGGCAAAATTATCCGTGCCGGCATACCACGTGGACGTCCAGTCCTTGACGATGCCGAGCCGGATGCCCGTTGGATGTACTTTCTGACCCATACTCTTTTATGCCTCTACCGTGTTGTCAGTCGCCCACCGTGACGGTGATGTGACTGCTGCGTTTCAGAATTCGTGTACCACGACCCTTCGCCCGTGCGCGGAAGCGCTTCATGGTGCGGGCCTCGTTGACGTATATGGCCGCCACCTTCAGTTCGTCGATGTCGGCACCCTCGTTGTGCTCGGCGTTCGCAATGGCTGATTCAAGCACCTTGCGCACCAGACCGGCGGATTTCTTCTGGCTGAAGCCCAGCAGGTTGAGCGCCTTTTCGACGGGCAACCCGCGCACCTGGTCAGCCACCAGGCGGCATTTCTGCGGCGATATATGTACTTGTTTCAGTGTTGCGCTGACCTGCATCGGACAATCCTCTTACTTCGCTTTCCTGTCACCCACGTGACCCTTGAAGGTACGTGTCAGGGCAAACTCGCCCAGCTTGTGACCGACCATGTTTTCATTGACCAGCACCGGTACGTGCTGACGACCGTTGTGAATGGCAATCGTCAGGCCGACCATCTCGGGCAGGACCATGGAACGTCGCGACCAGGTCTTGATCGGGCGTTTGTTGTTTTCCGCTACCGCCTTGTCCACCTTTTTCTGCAGGTGGATATCAATAAACGGTCCTTTTCTGATTGAACGAGCCACTATAAATTCCTCAGTCTCTATTTCTTGTTACGACGCCGTACGATCATGTT
>JABDRC010000329.1 GCA_013041945.1 Halobacteria archaeon | reverse complement strand
AGTATGACCGTATTTGATCCGGCATGGCTTGCTGCATTTGCGCCGATTGATTACCGACGCATCCATATGCCACCCGCAAAGAACTGGTTCTTCCAGTTCGACTGGCGGGCACGCTATGTCTACGATTTTCAGCTACCCTCTCCGGGACAGCTCTATACCATTCGCAAACAGCGGTCAGCAGCCACTACCCACCCGGTAGACAAAATGCTTTCAGAAGAGATTGTCGAGCGGCAGAGCGAGGTTTATGAGCAGCTGGCACTGCATTTTCAGCGCTCTGGTTTGCGGGTCATTGTACGGACCGAATTCGGCGGCAAGCCCCGAATCATCGTCGATGCGGATGCGGCCTGAGCAAACACCCGCAGACAGGTCAGCGTCCTTTATTTACTGCGTGTCGGTCGCAGCCTGCCGGTTCAGCCAGTCGACCAGGGGCTCGGCAGGGTAGAACTGTGGAACCAGTTTGCCATCGATACGCGTGATTATGGCGATACGGTCCGACCGCGAGCTGATGAGGATATGATGTTCATTGATCTGGCAGGCGTTCAGCCACAGGGTGTCATCCTTGGTGAGGGGATAATGGCCCACGATAAAGGGTGCTTCCCCATCGACCTCCAGGCCCTTGCGAAACTGGCGCACATCGCTGCGTGTGTAACCGGCCGGAAAGGCCGGTGTCTTGATCCTGCTCCAGGTCAGGTCATGGACAATATCGGGAAACTCGTGTGCATCAATCAGGGTTTGCCGCGAGATTTTTCTGCGCGCGGGGCCGGCATGACAGGCGATGAAATCCGGTGTGAGAACCGCCAGCGGGGATAGTTGATAAAAGAGCTGAAGCTGTTCCCTGTACTTCTCGCCCCGTGTTGCTCTCACGTGCTTGTCCCAGAGCAGCCCCTGGGGGATGCCTCGTTTCATCACTTCATGGTCGAAGCTGTCATGGTTGCCGACGATAAAGAATACCTGCCCGGGGTATTTGATTTTCAGACTTAAAATCACGTCCATCATCAAAAGCGAGCTGTCCATTTCGTCGAGCTGTCCGGGCGGTTCCTCGTGTACCGCATCTCCCAGCAGGATGAGTCCCGCAGTGCCTCTCTCCAGACATTCCAGGAATGCATTTTCAGTCAGGACGGTCAGCAGGTTGTCGACCCGCGCGTGCAGGTCACCGACAAGAATGGGTGTGATGTGGGCCGGCAATTCCTGGAGGCAACCCGGGTTCCCCAGGGAATCCTCGTGACGTCCGGTCTCATGTCTGAGCAGTTCATTGGCCTGCATCAATCTTTCAGTTGCCTTGTCGACAGGCAGGGGTTCGAGCGGACCGCCGTAGATTTCTGTGATCTTGTTCAGTGCTGCCTTGCGGCGGCGGGTAATGCTGGAGTTCTCCGCTGCATCATCAATCAGGGAAACGAAGGTGCCGAGCTCCGAAATAGGATCCTTGAAATCCAGTGCATCGCCGTGGTGCGCGATGGAAAGGTGGCGGCGGAATGCCTCGCGTGGAAAACTGAACACATGTTTCTGGTATTCGATCTTGCTGTCGATAACCAGTGTGTCGCCGGGAGACAGCCGCAGATAGTGCGAGATTCCCGAGAAATAGCGTTCCGGGTCGAACAGGATGAAATCGCAGGGCGCCTCCGCTGCCTGATCGCCGAGGCCGGGATCCGGGCACAGCAGCAGGGTCTGCTTGCCCATCTCGATCCTGTATCCCGGATATCCCGAAACAGGGAACCGCAACAACTTGCCTGACAGGCGTATTTTTCCGGACTTCTCCGGTATTACGGTTTCGTAGGCAGGTTTGAAAAACGACCTGATGTTTTGTAGTAGAGATGGCGCCATGTGCCCGGAAATGTCGTTCCCTTATGCAGATTGTAGCTTTCCCGATGCCCTGTAGTATACAGGTTAGCGGCCGGGTGGCAGCGGGGGCTGATGCCCCTGTCTCTTTATTTTTCCGCCGCTGCCAGGCTGACGGCCCTGGTTGGCGGGAAATGACAGGTAAAGGTGCTGCCTTGTCCCGGCGCACTGATGATTTTCAGCGCCGCATCATGCCGGTCCAGTACCTGTTTGACGAGTGACAGCCCAAGCCCCGTTCCGCCCGTATCGCGCGAGCGGCTGCTGTCGACCCGGTAGAATCGTTCCGTCAGGCGGGGAATGTGGCGGGCCGGGATGCCTTCTCCGGTATCACTGACACTGAAGCGGGCGCCCGACTCGTCAACCCTCCAGCTCACCCGGATTTCAGCACGGTCGGGTGTGTGCCGTATTGCGTTGACGACGAGGTTGGTGAAGGCGGAACGCAGTTCGCCGGCCTTGCCGCGTAATCCATAGCCGGACTGTATATCCGTCAGCAGCACATGCCCGCTTTTTTTGCCCAGGGTGCGGGCCTCCTCGATAATCGATGCCAGCAATTCCTCGACCGGAACCAGTTCATCCTGCGTGTCTTCGTGTGCGGTTGCTATACGCATCAGCACCAGCAGATCGGCAACCAGCTCACGCATGCGTTGTGCCTGGTCTTGCATAAGCGTGGTGATGCGCCTGCCGGTTTTGCTGTCAGTCACTTCGGGTTCGAGCTGTTCAAGCAATCCGGTTATCACGGTCAGCGGGGTGCGCAGTTCGTGCGAGATGTTTGCTATGAAATCGTGTTGTGATTCATTCAGGTTGTACTGTTGCGAAATATCCCGCGCCACGATCACGCGCAGGGGTGTATTACCCTCCAGGCTCCTGACATGCAGCAACAGTGTCGCGGGTCTGTATCCCGGGGCGGACAGGGTCAGGGGGTGCGAGAAGTCTCCCGCCTGCAGGTACTCATCAAGCAGCGGGTCCCTGACACTGGCGGACAGGCGTTGACCGCCTGCGGTGGCGGCGGGGATGCCCAGCAAGGTTTCCGCGGCACTATTCGACCATTCGATGATGTCATCCGGTTGCAGCATAACGACGGCATCCGGGAGTGACTCGACGGTAATGCGGAAGTGTTCCAGTGAGAGTGACAGCTGCTGCTCGCGCAGCCGGTTATCACGTTCCAGCAGGTCGAGCGACTGCATGACATCAGCCCATAATCCGCCGGTGAAGCCAGGGCCGGGCTGCCGCTGTTTGCTGATGATGGCCGGTAAGCCGGCCAGGTGGTAGAGATGCCAGGCGGTATAGATTACCAGTCCGGCCAGCAATGACCCGGTCAGCTGGCCGGACAGCAGGCCGATAATGCTGCATGCTGAAGTAATGCCGATGAGCAGCCAGAGTTCTTTTGACCTGTTACCGTACATAGTCTGCTCACATTACACCACATCGTGAGCGTACCATACCTGCTGGTATACGGGTGCTGCCGGGCAGCCACGCGTGAGACGGTTGATCGCTAGTCGTGAGCGGAGAAACGATAACCGCTGCCGCGGACTGTTTGAATCAGGCAGTGATGACCGGTTGGTTCAAGTACCTTGCGCAAGCGGCGTATATGGACGTCTATAGTGCGTTCCTCGATATCGACATCGCGGCCTCGTAGCCTGTCGATCAGCTGAGCGCGGCTATACACCCGTTCCGGATTCTGCATGAAGACCAGCAGCAACTGGTATTCCATGGGTGACAGCCTGAGGGGCGAGTTTGTGGCAGTGACACGGTGGCTGGTCTTGTCAAGTTCAAGTCCGCCCATCTTCAGGACGTCATTATCAGATTCTGTTGCGGAACGACGCAGTACCGCCTTGATGCGTGCCTGCAGTTCCTTGACCGAGAACGGCTTGGAAATGTAATCATCGGCGCCGGACTCGAGCGCGGCGACCTTTTCCTCTTCCCGGTCACGGGCCGTCAGCATGATCACAGGAATGCTGTTGCTTACGGGTTTGCGACGCAATGAGCGGGTAAATTCGTAGCCGGACTGACCGGGCAGCATCCAGTCCAGCAACATGATGTCCGGCTCGCCAGTTTCCAGTAACTGCCGGGCGGCGATGGTATCGCCCGCCTCGAGTACCGCGTAACCGTTGCTTTCCAGTGC
>JABDRC010000197.1 GCA_013041945.1 Halobacteria archaeon | reverse complement strand
CGCCCGGACCGTACGAGCGCGCCTGCCAGATCGGCCACTACCTGAAGACCCACAAGCCGAAGTCCAAGGTGATTATCCTGGACAAGAAGGACAAGTTCTCCAAGCAGGGCCTGTTCACCCAGGCGTTCGAGCGTCACTACAAGGGCATCATCGAATGGCGCAAGGCGGCTGACACCAACGGCGGCGTCATTCGCGTCGATGCCAAGGCCGGCACCGTGTCCACGGAATTCGACGATATGAAACCGGCTGTAGCCAATATCATCCCGGCACAGAAGGCCGGCGCCATCGCCGAGACGGCCGGCCTGACCGATGACAGTGGCTGGTGCCCGATTTCCGGCCAGACCTTCGAGTCCACCATCCACAAGGACATCCACGTCGTCGGCGATGCCGCTATCCAGTCACCGTTGCCGAAGTCGGGCTACGCGGCCAACTCGGAAGCCAAGGTGGTTGCCGCGGCGGTCGTGGAACTGGTCAACGGCCGCGCAGCACCCACACCCTCCTGGGTCAACACCTGCTACAGCATCGTTGCCCCGAATGACGGCATCTCGGTCGCCATGGTCTACAACCTGGTGGACGGCAAGGTCGCCAAGGTCAAGGGATCCGGTGGACTCACACCCGCAGACAGTTCTCCGGAACATCGTGCACGTGAAGTCCAGTATGCCTACAGCTGGTTCGACAATATCACCCACGATATTTTTGGCTAAGGCTGCGGCTACCCACCAGTAGCAACACGGGACCCGCCAACTGGCGGGTCCTTTTTTTTGCCTGCAGGGACGGTCGCTACGGGCATCCTCGGCAATTGCTCCATGCATCGCCTAAAGCGCCTACTGTTGGTGCCCTACCTCCTGCATCCCTGCAGTCGTGCCCTCTCGCGACACTCGTACGTCCATGTACATCGTAGGTATATTACAGATGGCAGGGATGCCAGGAGCGATGTCCCGCACGGCCGGTTATTTCAGTCGCAGGGCATTCAGCACGACCAGCAGCGAACTCAACGACATGCCAATGGCCGCACCCCAGGGTGGAATCAGGCCGGCAGCGGCGAACGGCACGGCACACAAGTTGTAGGTTGCCGCCCAGGCAAAGTTCTGCATGATATTGCGTCGGGTCTGCCGGGCAAGTTGCCGTGCCGCCACCAGCGCGCCCGCATCATCACCCAGCACCAGGAAGTCGCTGCTGGCATTGGCCAGGTCGGTCGCATCGGCAAATGAAACTGAAACATCGGCAGCGGCCAGCGTCGGCGCGTCATTGATGCCGTCACCAAACATGGCCAGCTGACGTCCCTGCGCCTGCTGTGCCTGCGTCCAGGCCAGCTTGTCCGCCGGGGACTGGCCACCGTAAGCTTCATCAATACCCAGCTGCCTGGCCACGCGCTGCACACTCTCGGGTGCATCACCGCTGAGTATCACCACGTCCCGCACGCCGCTGTCCTGCAGACCGGCCAGCATAGTCTCCACACCGGGGCGCGGCGGATCTTCAAAGCACAGCACGGCCTGCACACGCCCGTCACTCGCCAGTACGGAGATCAGCTCGCCGCGGGCCCGGGCATCTGCAATCACGGTCTGCAACTTATTGTCACGGGCACTGGCAGCGGCGGCAAATTCGGGTTTGCCAAGGCGCCATTCCCGCCCTTCAATGGAACCCGCGATCCCGGCACCCGGTACGTTGTCCACAGCGCGGGGGACCAGCCCGGGACTCGGGACGCGCTCGCGCAGGGCATGAGCGAGCGGATGGGCCGACTCGGCCGCCAGCGCAGCCGCATGACGCAGGCAGGCGTCCGCATCCAGGCCCGCGGTCGGCACCACCCGGGCGACGGCCGGCCTGCCCCGGGTGAGCGTACCGGTCTTGTCGAACACGAACAGATCGCTGCGCGCCAGGGCATCCAGGGCGCGCATGCGCAGCGGCAGAACGCCCAGGTCGATGAACCGCCCGGCACTGACCGCCAGCGCCACGGGTGTCGCCAGCGCCAGTGCACAGGGACAGGTCACGATCAGTACGGCAATGGTACTCGACAGCCAGTTGGCCGGGTCCGTCTGCAGCCAGTAGAGTGCCGTGGCCGTGGCAATCAGCAGCAGCACGATCACAAATCCGCTCGCCACCCGTTCGGCCAGCACCGCATAGCGCGGTCGCAGCTCCAGGCCACGCTCCACCAGGTGACGGATTTCACTGACCGCGGACTGTTGCACCGCATGGCTCACCTCGACGGTGACCGGCTGGTCACCGTTGACTGAACCGGCGATGACGGCATCACCCGGCTGATGCAGCACCGGCTGCGCCTCGCCCGTCAGCAGCGATTCATCGAAGCTGCTGATACCGCTGATGAGGATCCCGTCGACCGGCAGGGTGGCACCGGGCAACAACCGGATGTGATCACCCGCTGCCAGTTCATCGACCGGCACCTCGTGCGCAATACCGTCGTCGTCCAGCCGGGATGCCGTGCCCGGTGTAACCCGCGCCAGCCGGTCGAGGCGGTCGGCCGCACTGAGCTTGCCGCGCAGCTCATAGCGCCGGGCCAGCAACAGAAAGAAGATGAACATGGCGATGGAATCGAAATAGACCTCGCCCCGCCCCGTGACCGTGGCCTGCAGGCTGCCGAGCAACGCGGCCGACAGGCCCAGTACCACGGGCACATCCATGCCGAGGCGTCTATGCCGCAGGTCACTCCAGGCCCCGGCAAAAAACTCCTGGCCGGGATAGGCCAGCAGCAACAGCGCCAGCAGCAGGTTGGACCAGCGGCCCACGACAATCCACAGCGGCAACTCCCCGGCCGGGCCGGTTTCGCCCATGAGATAGGTGGCCAGGGAAAAATTCATCACCAGCATGCCGACAAGTCCGGCAAACAGCAGCCGTTCGGTACTGCGTCGGCGCCGCAGCCGGTTCAGCTGCTCGCTGCGCGTGGCATCGTAGGGATGGGCGATATAGCCGATAGCGGTGATGGCACGCAGGATTTCGCTGAGCCGGATGATCTGCGGGTCCCACCGCACCCGCGCACGCTGGGTGGTGTCATCGATGTGCACGTCCAGCACACCGGGCAGGCTGCGCAGGTGACGTTCATTCAGCCACAGGCAGGCCGGGCAGCGGATATTATCCAGCAGCAGCGCGGCCTCGCGTGAATCACCGACCGGCTTGACGAAATCCTGCTGAATCTCCGGACGATCGAACAGTTCGACCTGGTCGAGAAAGTCCGGCACCACTTCTTTATTGGCGGAGACAGCCGGATCCGTGCGGTGTCGGTAGTAATCCGCATGACCGGCATCGATGATGGTCTTGCATACTATGTGGCAGCCATGGCAGCAGAATTCGCGCGGCTCGTCGAACACCTCGAGCGTGGGGGAGACAAAATTGGGCGGTACCGGCAGACCACAGTGAAAACACCGGGCGGTGGCGCCTGCTTCGCCTGTGACCTCTTCAGCGACGTACGTGGACATGCTTCAGGATAACAAGAATAGCAAGCTACCGGCCCGACAGGATTTACAGGCGGGGTGCGCCAGGTTCGCACCCCGCCGTCAATGATATTGGTGTACGCCCCGTTATTCTTCCGGCAGTGCTGCGCTGTAATACGCAGCCAGGGCCTCGATCTCCTCCACTGTCAGCGCCTCGGCGGTCGTGCGCATGCGGCCATAGATATCATTGGCACGGTCGCCTTCCTTGAACTCGGTCATGGTGGTGATGAAATACTCCGGGTACTGACCGGTCAGGGGCGGACTGTCAAACTGCCCGCCCTCACCGCGTCGACCATGACAGGAAGAACAGGACTTGAGCAACCGCGTGGGATCGCCACGATAAACCAGCTCAAGCACGGCAGGATCGGCGTTCGCCGTCCCCGTGCCGTTGGGTGCCGGCTCCCGGGTGGCATACCAGGCTGCAAGGTCCGCCATCTGCTGGTCATCGAGATCGCGCACCTGCTTTTTCATTGAGCGGTTATCGCGCTGCCCGCCCTGGTAGTCCTTGAGTTGCTTGTAGAAGTAACTCGCCCGCAGGCCGGCGATATTGGTGTCTTCGGCATCATCCGAGACACCGGCCTCACCGTGGCACTTGGCACACTTTTTTTCCCGGGCCAGCGCCTCGCCACGCGCCAGGTCTGCCGCGCGCAACAACTGGACAGTCGGCACATCAAAGGCTACCTGTGACGAGGGTTCGGCCCCGGCAACCGGCAACAGCAGCGTCATGCCGGTGAATACAGCAAGAATACGCATCATCATATGCTCCATGGCAAGGCTCCGTGAGTCTCCATGAGGAAGAACTGGGCAATCGGGTAGCCGTAACTGGCCACCATGTACACCACGACCAGCATCACCCAGAAAGCAAAGCTGTTCATGAGGTGTGGCATGCGGGCCACGGAATGCAGTGACTCGGCATATTCCACCTCGAGGTTGGTTTCAGCCTGTGCATTGCCATGCGTTCTGTACAGGTTGTAGACCAGCATCAGGGCCGAGATGAACAGGATGGCCCCACCGAGGATCATGGCGGATTCGGCTGGCAGCCATGCCTGGACGAACGACTCATCATAGGGTGTCGACGAGATACGCCTTGGCTGACCGGCCAGACCAAGCTGATGCCAGGGCAGTGTCAGGATCAGCATACCGATAAACCAGAGCCACAGTTGCCTGACGGCCAGAGCGGTGGAATGCAACTGCCGGCCGGTCATTTTCGGCCACAGGTAGTAGGCAATCGCGAAGTACATGATTACCGTGGTGCCGCCGAAGATCAGGTGAAAGTGACCCGTCACCCACTGGGTATTGTGCACCATGGCATTCATGGAATAGCTGGCGTTGATCATGCCGCCGAAGCCGCCGAAGGAGAGCATCAGTATGGCCAGTATGGCCGCGAGCACCATGGGATTTTTCCAGGGCAGTGTCAGGATCAGCATACCGATACACCAGAGCCACAGTTGCCTGACGGCCAGAGCGGTGGAATACAACTGCCGGCCGGTCATCTTCGGCCACAGGTAATAGGCAATCGCGAAATACATGATTACCGTGGTGCCGCCGAAGATCAGGTGAAAGTGCCCCGTCACCCACTGGGTATTGTGCACCATGGCATTCATGGAATAGCTG
>JABDRC010000320.1 GCA_013041945.1 Halobacteria archaeon | reverse complement strand
CACCAGACTGAGCTCTTTCTTGAGGTCCTTGGCGTACGCCCACCGGGTCGGCCGCTTTCTGGAACGCCAGGGCCTGCTGGAACGAGATGCCGAGAACAGCGACCTGGGTTAGGATGCGACGGATGACGATCCAATGAATGCGCTGCTCGGGCATTCGATCACCTACCGCATCGCCGTCGGGCCCCAGGCAGGGCGCAAGGTGTTCACTTTACAAACCCTGCCGGCCTGCGATGAGCCATTCGATGAAGGGGCAGGTAAGGTTGCCGGGTTCAGTCTGCATGCCGGTGTAGCGGCCAGGGCTTGGGAACGCCGAAAGCTGGAACGGCTGTGCCGTTACATCAGTCGCCAGGCGGTGTCGGAAAAGCGCTTGTCGCTGACGCCCAATGGCAACATCCGCTATCAGTTGAAAACGCCCTATAGGGATGGCACCACGCACGTCATCTTTGAGCCGCTGGACTTCATCGCAAGACTGGCCGCCCTGGTGCCGAAGCCGCGTGTCAATCTCACCCGTTTCCATGGTGTGTTTGCGCCGAACAGCAAGCACCGAGGGTCGGTCACGCCGGCAAAGCGGGGCAAGGGCAACAAGCCTAAATCCGTGGATGACCTGCAAGAGCGAACCCCTGCCGAACGCCGCGCCTCGATGAGCTGGGCGCAACGCCTGAAGCGCGTCTTCAATATCGACATCGAGACCTGCCGGGAATGCGGCGGCGCTGTCAAGGTTAACGCCTGCATCGAAGACCCGGTGGTGATCAAACAGATCCTCGATCACCTGAAGCACAAAGCCGAAACCAGCGAGTCCAGGGCGTTACCCGAAAGCCGGGCGCCCCCGGCTGGGCTGCACCAGGGGCTGTTCGACTGACGAGCCCGAAAACCAATGGTTCAGTTCAAATGCTGCGCTCACACCGCTGCGGCAGGGATTCGTCGTGGCGGATAGCGGGAATGGAGCCGACTGTGGAGAAAAAGTGGGCGTGTTTTCAGCGACGTGAGTGGAATTCAGGCCCATTCGGGGCTATCGAACGTTTGCCGGGCGGGTCATTCGCGGTCAGAGTTGCTGCTGGACCTGGGTGAAAGGGTGTTTATTCTTCTTATACGCCAGAACGCTGCTCTTAACTTAATTAGGAAAGCTGTGGTCTGTCCCCTGTTATGGTCCCCTGTTATTCCCGAGTCCATGCCGGCTTCTCGCCGAATCGCTTATTCGCCGAGGGGAAACACTTTTCCATTGGGGAACCAGTGATGGAAACGCGGCTGTTCGCCCGACTCCAGCTGCTTGATTCGGTATTGCATCACGTCCCGGGCACTGATCAATCCAAACAATTGGTCGTCTTTGTAGACAGGCAAGTGACGGGCGTTGAATTTTACCATGCCCGAGAAGACGGTATCGATAGTGCAGTCGGCTGTACAGGCCGCCACCTCCCGGGTCATGACGTCTCCGACGACTCCCTGCAATGCCGTGCAGGTATGTTCGGCTACAACCCGTATGATGTCGCGCTCGGAGAGTATGCCTCGTATCTTGCCTACGTCATCTTCCATGACGAGCACTGCGCCAATTCTCTTTTCATGCATGAGCTTGACCGCTTCCGATATCGTAGAGTCTGGCTTTACGGAATAGACCGCGGTGCCCTTTGCCCTCAAAACTGATTCGATGTCCACAATATTTCTCCTAATAGGTGCGTCTGGTTTTTGTATGGACCGGTTCGTCGGCCGTTCTCGCCGAAAGGAGAGGTGACCGCAAGCTACGGTTACTTTTTCGTTCCGTTATTAATCGGGTTGGATATAGGATAAAAGAATTAACGCAGCAATTCAAAACCGTGGGCCGATGATCGGTCAGGAACTGGTCTCGAGAGGCGCTGGTCGTTTCGCAGATCAGATTGCCCGGTTGAACACAGGCGCCAGCAAAAAGAGGGTTTCAATGAGGGACAAGAATGTTTACCATACGCGCATCCATCCCGTAGGGGTACCGTCGCCTCGATGTGGTGCCACCTTGCCAGGCCTGACTGGCCAAACCTGTGTTTGAGCTGGATAGGATAGAGCGGTGCGCCGGATCTGTCCCGGACATATTTGACTGAACAGAACAACAACAAATGCGCTATATTCGATCCTCACTCTTCGTCGCCGTCGTCTGGCTACTGCTCTCTGGTCATTACACCCCGCTGATTCTATCGTTTGGTGCAGTGTCAGTGCTGATTGTGGTCTGGTTCATGTGGCGCATGGAACGGGTCGACGAAAAACTGGAGGTCCTGCCGATGCGGCCGCGCATGCTGTACTACCTGCTGTGGCTGATGTGGCAAGTGGTGCTGTCCAACATTGATCTGGTGCGGCGGATCTGGGATCCGGACTTGCCGATACGGCCCACCTGGCAGCGACTCGATACAAAGGTCACTTCCTCACTGGCCAAGACACTGTACGCCAATTCCATCACCCTGACGCCCGGCACCCTCACCACGGATGTCAGGGAAGACCACTTCATGGTGCACAGTCTTTCGCCCGATGGTATCGAAGATCTGAGAAAAGGCGGGATGGAAGAAAAGATACAGCGCCTGGGGATATGATCCAATGTTGACTGCCGCCATTGTCGCCATCCTGGTCACCATGTTCCTCGCCCTGATAAGAACCTTTATCGGTCCGACCGAATACGATCGCATGCTCGCGGCCAATTCCTTTGGCACCAAGACGGTATTGTTGATTGCCCTGGGTGGACATGCCCTGTCGTGGAACAGTTTTCTCGACGTGGCCCTGCTCTATGCCCTGGTGAATTTCGTCGGCACGATAGCGGTAATGCGTTTCTTCGAATACAGCAATGCGTCGGAAGAGCGCGACGACCCGGGGACGGCAGCATGACGGTGATCCTTGAGTGGCTCAGCGGTCTCTGCCTGTTGCTTGGCGGTGGGCTGTGCATTTCGGGCGGGGTGGGGCTGCTGCGTATGCCGGACTTCTTCTCGCGCGTCCACGCCTCCGGCGTTACAGAGACCCTGGCTGCACCGCTGCTGTTGAGCGGGCTGCTTTTGCAGATGGAATTGTCGCTGGATTCCGTGAAGGTGATCATGATCATGATTCTGGTGCTGGCCACCAACCCTACGGCCACACATGCAATGGCGAAGGCGACGCTGCACGGCGGCCAGCGCCCGCTGGAGTTCGCCAATGGCAAAGACATCGGGGGAGACGGCTCATCGAAGCTCTGATCGACATCACCCTGCTGGGTTTTCTCGTCATGATCGCGGTGGCGGCCATTCTGCTCTCCGATCTGTTCGCGGTGGTGATGCTGTTCGGGGTATACAGTCTGTTGACTGCCGCATTGTTCATGGACCTGGATGCGGTGGATGTCGCGTTTACCGAGGCGGCGGTCGGCGCCGGTGTCACCACCGTGCTGATGCTGTCCAGTCTGCATCTAACCAGGCGCTGGGAAGCCTTGCCCAGACGTAAACCATTGCTGGGCCTGCTGGTGATCGGCATTACGGGGGCTGCGCTGGTCTATGCCGTCCTGGATGCGCCCCTGCTCGGCGATCCCACGGCTCCCGTGCACCAGCACGTGACCCCCCGCTACATTGAACAGGGCGCAGAGGAAGTGGGTATACCCAACCTGGTGACCGCGGTGCTGGCAAGCTACCGGGGTTACGACACCTTCGGCGAGACCGTGGTGATCTTCACCGCCGGTCTGGCGGTGCTGTTGCTGCTCGGCATCCACGAGGATGCTCGCATGCGTCCGGGCGTGAGTGCCATCGGCGATCAGGTCGTGTTGC
>JABDRC010000313.1 GCA_013041945.1 Halobacteria archaeon | reverse complement strand
AACAGCGTTTTCTTTTCATCATCAAATAGTGAGCAGGAGTAGTGTTATGAATAAAAAACTGATTCTTATTGCAACGATGGCGCTTGCCCTCGGGGCCTGCAGTGACAAGGACGAAACGGCGACGATGGAAGAACCGTCGATGCTGGACAAGACCATGGATGCCACCAAGGAAATGGCGAGTGATACTGCCGATGCCGTGAAGGACACCACCAGCAGCATGGTCGAGGGCGCCGGTGACATGGCCTCTGATGCCAAGGATGCCGTATCTGACAAGACCGGTGAAATGGTCGATGCCGCCAAGGAGATGGTGCATGACAAGGCTCAGAGTATTGCCGACGCCACCGCCGACACGGCTGAGGATGCAGCAGCCGACATGGCAGAAGACGCGGCGCCGGCAGCCGGTGCGGCCAGCGATGCCATGCAGGATGCAGGCACAATGCCGGGCCAGTAATCCTGGTCTGTATTGACAGTCAAAAGCGGCCCGGCGCAAGCCCGGCCGCTTTTTTAATGGTGTCTGGATAAAATGTTACGCGGTTCTTTCCTGATATTTATCTGCGGATGGGTGCTCTGGTTCATGCTGGACAAGCCCGGTGCTGTGCAATTCAGTTTCCCTGAACGCAGCGATGACCTGCTGGGTAATTTCCAGTACGCCTTCGATATGCTCAAGGCTGGTTATCCGGGGCTGGCATTCATCTTCATATGGAAGCAGCACTACATCGTGCTGTCGTTGCTGTGCGGCGTGTTGCTGGCAGTGGCGGCCGGTACGCTGGGTGATTTTCTGGGCCGGCGTCGTATGCGCAGGCTGGTGCTGCCGGGTGCGGCCAGGCGCAGCGACGCGCCTGACAGTAGAGGGGGGTCGGGGCCAGCTGCGGCCCCGACAGACAATCCGGATCTAGTGGGTGATAAGCGGGTCGAGTGACTTGGCCTGATCGACCCAGGTGCTGACCGTTTTTTCGGATGGCACGGTGCGGGTCAGTTTCTTCGTTGCGTTGACTTCCTTCATCTTGGCGGCCAGGTTTTCGGCATTGCGGTTGCGCAGTTCCTTGACGGTGTCGACACCGGCGGCTTCGAGTAACTCGGAAAACTCCGAGCCGACGCCCTTGATACGCATCAGGTCGGCCATGTTGGCCCATTTCAGCAGTACGTGTTCACTGACCCCGGTTTTTTCCGCTGTGCTCTTGCGCCCCTTGGCATCGCAGCACAGTTTCAGCAGGTTATTCGTGGTCTTGATATTCGCGGCAGACAGCTTGTCTGCATAAGCGGGACCGATACCTTCGATTTCTTCGATTTTGTAGCTCATTTTTTCAGGCTCCTCGTGGGTGCTGTTGTTGCCGGTGTGGATCCGGGCGATCCGCTCTCAAACAATTGATTGGTGGCATTAAACAATGCAGCCACGAGATGTTCAAGTGCCGGGCAGGACTGTTGATAAAATATTACATTTGGGGGAATTAATTATCCGGGCACTGCTATAGAATAGCGGGCGGAGTTCCCCGCCATACGGGACAAATCAATAAGATAGGCGCCAGCATGAGCGAAAATAATACGGTCAGGGAAATACGCATCAATCCGATCATGCCATCGGAATCGGTACTGGTCGCCTCGGCCCGCGGCCTGCGGCCACGCCAGGAAGAGGAGCGTATCCCGCATGACAGCCGTGCACACGTCGACAGCTGTCCATTCTGCAAGGGTAACGAAGAACAGACACCGCCGACCATCCTCGCGGTGCCCGATGAGGAAAACTGGAATATCCGGGTCGTCCGCAACCTGTTCCCCGTGCTCGGCACCGAGAGCGACCAGAGCAACATCAGTTTTGGCATGCAGCAGGTCATGGACGGTTACGGGCATCACGAGGTGATCATCGATCACTTCGAGCACGGGATGGAAATCCACGGCATGTCACACGAGCACCTGGAGATGCTGGTCGGCACCTATCGCCGGCGCATGGAAGAACTGTACAACTCGGACGACAGAATAAAGTACGTGCTGGTGTTCAAGAACTTCGGCAGTGCGGCCGGCGCCAGTATCAAGCACACGCACAGCCAGCTGATTGCCATGCCGATTGTTCCCGAGAACGTCTACAACGAGGTCCTCAGCAGCCAGAACTACTATCGCAAGTATCACCAGTGCGTATTCTGCAGCCTGATCGACGAGGCACTGACGTTCGAGGCCACTATTTATAACCGTGATTCCGGAGAGGTCAGGCGCAAGATCGATGTCGGTCAGTATGTCGTCGAGCGCGGCGAACGCTTTATCGCCATCAAGCCCTTTGCCAGTCGTTACGAGTGGGAGGTGCACATACTGCCGCTGCGGCACCAGAGTGACTTTATGCAAATTACACCGGAGGATACCGTTGATTTTGCCAGGGTCCTGAAGCGCACCATGCAGCGGCTCGACAAGGTGCTGGGGGGTGCGCAGTACAACTATTACTTTCACACGGTACCGCGCTGCGAGCTATCGAATGATTGCGACGAAAGCTACCACTGGCACATGGAGATCTGTCCGCGCACCTCGATTCCTACCGGCTTCGAGCTGGGGTCCGGGCTGTTCATCACGACCATCAGCCCGGAGGATGCCGCGGCCCGCCTGAGGGAGGCACTCTGATGGAAGACTACCTGCGTATTATGGGTGAGGCGGAACAAGACCTCGAGCGTGTCGTGTCGCGCATGAAGCAGATTCAGCGCGACATCAGCCGTTCCGGCCACCCGGCCTCGATTATGCAGATCGAGGAACTCAAGGCGCTCGGCAGTGAATATGCGAGGATCGTCGAGCGCCTGTCGGATTTGCCCGGCGGACCTGCCAGGGCCTGAGCGAACGGACAGGGGACAGGATGAAAAAGACAGACGAAACGGGAATATTTGTCGGCAAGGGCGAGAAACCGGTGTACCTGTTGCCGCGGCTGGCCAATCGACACGGGCTGATTGCCGGCGCGACCGGCACCGGCAAGACGGTGTCGCTGCAGATCCTTGCCGAGGGATTCTCGCGGCTGGGCGTGCCGGTGTTCATGGCCGATGTGAAGGGTGACCTGTCGGGCATGAGCCAGCCGGGCAAGGCGCACCCGAAGCTTGCGGAACGGGCCGAGACCATCGGTCTTGACGATTATGCCTTCGAGAGCTTCCCCGTCGTATTCTGGGACCTGTTCGGCAAGAAGGGGCACCGGGTCAGGACCACCGTGTCGGAAATGGGCCCGCTGCTGCTGTCGCGCATGCTCGGTCTGAACGACACCCAGGAAGGCATCATGTATGCGGTCTTCAAGATGGCGGATGACCAGGGCATGCTGTTGCTCGATTTGAAAGACCTCAGGTCGCTGCTGGTCTTCGCGGGAGAGAACGCGAAGGAGCTGCGTCTGGAGTATGGCAATATATCGGGCGCATCCATCGGCGCTATCCAGCGCCGCCTGCTGGTGCTGGAACAGGAGGGCGCCAAACAGTTCATCGGCGAACCCACGCTGGATATTTTCGATTTCATGCGCACCGGTGCCAACGGCTACGGCAATATCAATATCCTCGCGGCCGACAAGCTGATGCACACGCCCAAGCTGTACGCGACCTTCCTGCTGTGGCTGCTGTCGGAACTGTTCGAGGAGTTGCCGGAGGTCGGCGATCCGGACAAGCCGCGACTGGTGTTTTTCTTCGACGAGGCCCACCTGCTGTTCAAGGGTGCATCCAGGGCGCTGCTGGACAAGATAGAGCAGGTGGTGCGGCTGATCCGCTCAAAGGGTGTCGGGGTCTACTTCGTCACGCAAAATCCGCTGGACATACCCGACGCCGTGCTCGGGCAGCTGGGCAACCGCATCCAGCATGCACTGCGGGCATTTACGCCGCGAGACCAGAAGGCGGTCCGCGCGGCGGCAACAACCTTTCGTCCCAACCCGGCATTCAGCGCGGCCGATGCCATCAAGGAGCTCGGTGTGGGCGAGGCGCTGGTCTCCACGCTGGGCGGCAAGGGTACGCCGGGCATCGTCGAGCGCACCCTGGTCCGCCCGCCGTCGTCGCGACTGGGGCCGGCAACACGCGCGGAGCGCAAGGCGGTCATCGAGGACAGCATGCTGGGCAGGCGCTACGACAAGTCTGTCGATGCACATTCGGCTTACGAAATGCTCAAGGAGCGCGCCGAGAAGGCGGCCGATGCGGAAGAGAAGGCAGCCGCCGGAAAGAAGCCGGCAAAAAAGAAGACCGGCGCGCGACGCAGCAATCGTCAGGGTGTGATGGAAGCGATGGTCAAGAGCGTGGTGCGTTCCATGGGCAGTTCGCTGGGCAGGAAGATCGCGCGCGGGATCCTCGGTTCTCTGATGAAGTGAGTTTGCCATGAATCTCAAGCGCTCGAGAAACACCTGGTTGACGCTCCTGGCCATTATCGGCCTGGTCGTTTTCCAGTATTTCTATCCCGCCGATGTCGAACTGCCGGCACCGGAAGATGCCGTCGAGGCCGGCGATGTCGTGCAGGCGGCCTATGCGGCAAAGCGCTCGGGTGTATGGCTGGAAACGGAGGGGCAGGTGACGCGACTCCTGTCAGATGACAACGAGGGCTCGCGGCACCAGCGCTTTATCGTCGAGGTAGGTGGCGGCCACACTGTACTGATTGCACACAATATCGATCTCGCCGAGCGTGTGCCTGTCTCTCAGGGCGACACCATCAGCCTGCGTGGCATGTTTGAGTGGAATGACCGTGGCGGAGTTATCCACTGGACGCACCATGATCCGAAAGGTCGACACAAAGGTGGCTGGATCCGGCGCAGTGGTGAATTGTACAAATAGGCTTGTCGCAGACAGCTGCGGAGGAGGAAGACATCATGAATCTGCTGGAAATGTTACTGGACAACCAGGGCTTGCCGGCACTGCAGCGGCTGGCTTCGGGTTTCGGCCTCGATGAGGGCAATGTGCGCAAGGTGCTGGCCGAGATGGTGCCGGCGCTGTCGAGCGGCATGCACAACAACCTGTCAAAACAGGGCGGGCTCGAAGATCTGCTGGGTGCGCTGGGCAAGGGTAATCACCAGCGCTACATCGAACAGCCTGAATCCCTGTCG
>JABDRC010000312.1 GCA_013041945.1 Halobacteria archaeon | reverse complement strand
ACCACGACATAGAGTACTGCCACGGTCAGCATGCCCTGATTGGAGAACCCGGCCAGTGCCTCCCCGGGCAGCAGCACGCCGGTGACCAGCAACAGGGTCAGTCCAGCCGACATGATGATGTCGGGCGAGATCCAGGTGAATGCCATCATGGCGAAACATCCGATCACCACGGCCAATGTCAGCCAAGCTTCCCAACCCATGTGTTATATCCGCTATCGAAGTGTCCGTGCGGCTCGAGTCCGCATCCAGTGTATCAAGCCCTCATAGGGACGTTATTGTAATCGGCCACAGTTAAAGAAAAGAAAGCAGTTTTATCCCGCATACGATGAACGATGAACATTGTATCGCGCACCTGGTGGCATTGCCCCCCAGGCCATGGGAGAACTAGACTCGTTACTACGGTATGTTTGCCTTCACCGTGATTTTGATCCGGCTCGCTTTGGATTGATGGCTATCATTAAACGGCTGCGTTACCGTGCTGAGCGGACGACCAGACCAGCACCCGAAAGACAGGCGTTGACTGCCGGTTCTAACTGGAGGTCAGAAAACCAGACATTTCAGTAGGATGTCCGGTGCCGACCCTTCTCGGAACTTTTGTCCTCGCTTATATAATCAGGGGCTTTAAGTCAGGAATCGACGGCGGGTTCAACCGGAATCTGTACTTAAGATGATTTTCCTAGGTAAGTTGGCCAAATGACAAATTAACAACCTTTCCGATTACAGCAGCTGTTCATTTCCAACACTTATCAATACTTCCGCCCGAAGAGGACTTGACTCCGGTCTGGGTTAGCGAGAGCGTACCGCAGGTATCATTGGTTTGCGGTCCGCCCGCTACCGGCGTGGCTGTTGCGGTGTAGGTTGTTGCTGTCAGGTTGGTAATCGCGAGATTGTAAATTGCCCTGCTACCGTCAGTTGGACACTGGTCAGGAAAAATTGAATTTGCACCACTGAGTGTGGCACCGAGATAGCTGTTATTCTGCGTGAAATATCTTTCCATCGCGCTGGACAATCCCATCAAGGCGCCGGAGCAATCCGCCCTTCGGGCTCCCTGCAGATGATTCGTATAGGCCGGATAGGCAAATCCGACCAGGAGGGAGATAACAACCAGGACAATCAATAGCTCTATCAGAGTCATACCCTGCTGTCTGTTCATGACAATATCCTGTTGTTTAATGAATTTCGGCAGGCACTGAACTGCAACCTGTACCTCAGTATCGCCGTTTGTTGCGCTGCGAAGCCAGGTAGCCATCGGGCAGCACCCAGATTTCCACGACTGCACCACCAGCTCCGGCGGACTGCGTTATGTAGCCAATCTCCATGCCCTTGCGCAAACGCCGCATGCCCGACGTATCCCCGGAACTATCGTGCACTTGCACATAATCGGCCACCTGCCGCGACATATCACTGACAACGATTGTCCGGTTTCGGATGTCGATCCTGTCCACGCTTCCGGCGTACTGGAAATCATCCGGATAGAATGTGGGTAATGGTCCCGCCAGTGCACCGGTTGCTAGCAGCACCAGTTTTACAAAGAATAATACCTGAAATATCCTCATGTTATTCCCTCGATCAATCGTTTCAGCGGCAGCTAAAGTTTCAGTTCTTCCCACGACAGGCGGCCGGAATCGGTGCCCGAAATATCAATGATCTCGTCAACCACGATGGTGCTGCCATCCACGGAATCGGTCGTGGAGGTATAGCGCTTGTTACCAAGGGTTACCGGCGAGGACGGCAGGCCTGACACCTTGACACCAACAGCGTTTTCACCGCTTATTACATCAAACAGATCAAATACGCCGTTACCGTTCAGATCAAACGACACCACATCCGGACGACCACCATTCAGGATCTTGGCTAACATCAGCCACCCGGTCCCGCCATTGCTGCAAGGGGCGTTGTCCGGAATGCTGGTATTGAAATAAACAAGATCACCGCGAATAACCGCATCCGTGACCTGCCGTTCACCAGTATCTGGCAGATTGATATACCATCCTTCATCACCATTGGCGTAATCGACCGGGTCATTGGTCAGTGTCCGGCCGGTCACGCCGTTGGTCGTGCCGGTACTGATGGTTTGTTCTACCAGGTCGCTTATGTCGAGACTGTCATTGCCACTATCCCAAACCCCGTAGAAGGACTGGCCTGCCGTTGAGGTGACGTCGGTACTGGTCAGATACTGGCCGGTGCCGAACATAACCAACAGGTTCGGCTGGTTATTGCCACCTGTAGCAATCGCAGAGTTGCGCACGACCACCGGCGTTACGGTGACGGGCTGATTCGACTGCGTGGTAAACAGCGGTGCAGGTGTATTGCCGTTTTTGTAGTCCACGTCCCACTGGCCTGCATTGGTGGAAGAGATATCGAAGACCCACATATTGCCTTCCAGGTCGCCGGCATAGACACGGTCAGCGGTACCATTACCGTCGAGGTCGATCACCGCGGGCGTCGCCAGGCCGTTGCGGACCGAGGTTGTGCCCACTTCTGTCGTGATCTTCTGGTAGTCAGTCCCGAGCGTCCAGGTGCCATCCAGACCACCCTCTATGTCAACGATGAACAATTGGGCCTCACCAGTGCCCGAATCATTGTAGCCATTACCGAATATTGCCGCCCACTTGCCGCTGTTGGTCAAGACAATCGATGGCTGGCTGAAGGTATAGCCGAGATCGGCATCGTCGGTGCTGTCAAGTTCCCACAACACGCTGTCTGCCGGTGCCGTTCCGGTTTCCGAGAAGACTGGTGAGGTTACGTCAAGTGCATACAGCCCCCGGCCGCCGCCTCGCAGGCCGCCGATCAGGATTGTCCGCCAGTCTGCGCTACCGGCAGTAGTCACTTTGATATAGGCATCACTTATCGCGGGTCTCAGGTCTACATAATAGCGGTGGGTGTAGGCCGGGTCGGTCAGGTAATGCAGGCCGCTGTTTACGGCAGTCGAATATAACTGCGAAGGCACATAGGCCAGCACCTCGCTGCCATCGTTCTCCGCAAAGCCATGCAACATGCCGTCATTGCCACCGACATAGATGACGCCGGCGCGATTTTGTTGCGCGAGCCTGAAGTTGCTGTAAGGGGTGGTGCCGGCCAGATTGTCCGGCCAGTTTACCTCGGGGGCCCCGACATACACCGGCGCGGAATGTACGAAATCACCCAGGCGACTGTCGCGGGTCCGCAGGCTCTGGGAGGAAAAGGTGCTTGCGCCCACTGTATGGCTGCAGATGCCCGGATTTCCCTGCTCGCAACTACGTTCGCCCCGCAGGAACTCCAGCCTGGCGACCGCGGCAGCATCGCTATCCACGCCACCGCTGGGATTTACGCGCAGATCGTCCTTCTGCGTCGCTGCGAGGCTGGCCCATTGGAAAGGTATGCCGTCGGAACCGTTGAATGTCAGTATCGTTCGTGGTTGGGCGGACAGGTTGCGGTTGTCCAGCACATCGGCACTGCTCCAGATTTCCGTTGAATTAATTGCACCCGTCACTCCGTCAAGCGCGAAAGAAAGTAACTCGCCACTCCATCGGTTACTGTCGAGCAGCGCCAGGTAGACCCGTGAGTTGGCACTCAGCGAACTGGTATTGAGGGCGACCGAAGCACCGGAGCTTGTCAGGCCGGCAATGGTTCCAAACGATGAGTTCATGACGCTCACTAGCTGCAGCGGACTCTTGGTGCTGAGAAAGCGACCGCGTCCGTTCCAGGCCGCATGCCGCATATCGTCGACGGTGGTAAGCGTATCAGCAACTGGGTCCGGCCATGGTCCTCCGTTGGTGGCATCAAAGGCAACCGTGGGATCAGCCGGATTGTTGTTCAATTGACCATCCAGGCCAAATGCAACCGTAAATGTTTTCATGTGCTGATGCATTTTATTATTCGGCAGACCAGTCGGATCCAAACTGGTCGCCGGTACATTGTTGGCCAGTCCGGTATCCAGGTCGCGTTCATAGTAATGCATGGCAACATCGGCCAGCGTCAGACTGATATTGGGATTACCGTCGGCATACGAGGCACCATCAAACTGTGTATTGTTATCGGTATCGGCATTGCCCACGGCAGCTGACGGATCACTGCCATTCCAGAACCCGTCTGACATGAGCAGGGCGAAGTTCTGCTGGCATTCGCCACCCTGGGCACTGGACAATATCGGCGAGGCTCCCCAGGTGCCTGAAAGGTTACCCTCGAAGTATTCTCCGGCAGCCTCCAGACCCTGTCGCAGGGGGGTGGATCCCGATGGACTGATCTTGTACAGATTGTCCAGCAGGGCCACCTTGTTTGCCGCTGCCGTGGCATTCACAGGTGTGGTTTTATCATTGATATCCTTGACCGCTGTCATACCGGCATTGTTATTGATGGTGGCCAGGCCCATCCTGACAGTTGAACTGGAAATGATTTCCGAGAGCGCACGTTTCGAAATGAAATCACGCGAACGGTAATAGCTCCACCAGTTGGCATAATTTTCCTGTGAATTCGGGTTGTTGCCAACTGCAGTAAGCAGCAGGCTGTTTACAGCTGTTCCACCACTGTTGCTGCTGATGTCACCACATTCGTCGGTGGCCGCATTGGCCGGCTCACCGGCACTGATGCTGCCCGGTCCGTCGTATGCGCCGTCGCCATCACCGTCAGTCCAGGTAAAGTAGACATGATTGCTGATATCGGTGGTGCTGCTTGCATCATAGGGATTGGTGCGTGCAGTGGTCAGCGTCATATTGCCGAACGGATTATTGGCGTCGTCATTGCCCTGCCACGGCGTGTACTCGAAGTTCGGGTTATACGCCATCAGGTTAAAACCGTGGCAGGTGAGCCTGCGGTCCGTCAGGTCATCAGGGGCGGTGCCAGTCGAACCGTTGCCGGAAAATGAACCGGGCGGGTGACGAAGTGCGCCTGTAAACACCACGCCGCCGGGATCGTACGTACCCTTGTTGAGCAGGGTCTCCCAGCCCATGCTGCCGGAGTCGTCGATCATGAGTGCAATATTCGGCTGTACCGGACTCGTCAGAAACAGCGGACTGTCTGCCAGGGTGCCGGGCGCCGCATGTATAGCGGCTGTATTCACCATGACATATGCAGTCAGCAAAGTCGTCTTGAAGGACAGAATGAAGGATGTGGTTTTACGTTCTCTTGCTGTCATGACAAATACCTTAAGATTCTAGTGCATCGGTTGCTGATATCAGGCTGATTAAAAAATACGCCCATAATTACTGCGCAACATCACCTCGGCGCCGTTGGCCGTTCCGCCGGTACCACGTGCGGTGATACTGAAAACAGTCACATCCCCTGAGCCCTTGTTATCGCCATAACCAGACATGTTCATTGCTCCCTGTACACCAGCGATCAGACTGTTTTCATATATGAAATACTGTGCCGAGCTACTGCCTGCCGGCGGTGTTACGGAGACATGCTTGACAGGGCCGCCCGAGGTCAGCCAGGTGGCCGGGTCGGTATAGACGGGTTCAGTATCGCTGCGACGATAGAGCCCATTCGATCCGGTCAGGGCTGATGGCGAGGTAATGGTCTCTATATAGGTCTCGGCGGCTCGCAGTGCTGCTTCCGTGGATTGCAGGGCCAGGTTTCGGTCACGAGTCGCGTACGCCATGCTTTCTTCCAGGGTTGTGCCCCGCATGGCATTGACTCCGATAATAGTCAGCACCAGCAGAAGCAGCAGACTCACCACCATGACCACGCCCTGTTGCGCATGGACCGAGGGGCAGCTCTCCGGCTTGATGGTGTGTTTATGCATGATGAAAATTCCTGACTACTGAATCCGGTTGCGGACGGCGACGGTGCTGCTGAAAACCTGGTAGAGACGCCGGTCCGCCGCCGTTGTATTACTGCCGTTGTAGGTGTATGTCATGGGTGAGGGTGTGAGATTGTCTTCGTAACTCTGCAGTAATAGGGTCAGCTTGACGCTGACGACATTTTCCATGTCCGTGACACTGCCGGCCGGAACATAGTAATCTGCCGTGCCGAAGCCGGCCGAGCCCGGCGCATCAAGGTCCTCTCCATAGAGGATCTGCATATTGGCTACACCGTCGACCAGTTCCTGGTTTGTGGCGCCGTCGTTGCGGAACAGTGCCGGCTGCCCGGATGCGCCGGCAGCGATTGAATAGGCGATGGATCGGGCCTGGAAGACCTGCGCATCACCCTCATATACCTTTGACAGACAATGGGCGTTGCCGCCACCCGGGCAGCCCGGGTTGGTGGCATTGTAATTACCGGGTGTTACCGTTGCGCCGGTGTTGTGCACCACGGTAGGATTGGTGCCGGTAACCTGGTTGGTGATCTGGACGATATCCGCTGATTCACAGTCGCTGATCATGATGATATCGCCCTGTCCCAGGATTGTGTTGGGGGGGGTCTTGATATTTGAACTGGCCTGTGGGCCGTAAGGTGGCTGCACACTCAGTCCGATGTCGAAGGCCCCGCGCAGCACGATAGAGTCCGGATTATTGCCGCCACCATCGGTCCCGACCAGCCCGCCGCTATTGAAATCGAACTGCCAGTTTGCTCCGCCATTGGCTGGATCCAGGTTGTTCGTGACCTTGTTCACGCGGTTGGCGCAACCCCAGAAGTCCGCCATGCGGATGTCGCGCTTCAGGAACTCCAGCGCAAAGCGGCCATTTTCCTGTATACGCGATAGCCCCTCATGCGTTCGGTATGTCTTGGTGCTTGAGCTGAACACCTGCACCACACCGGCCATCAGAATCAGGCTGATCAAAAGGGCTATCATCAATTCAACCAGTGTGAATCCCCGTTGTGCAGGTATGGCGGCTATATTCACGTACCGCATCCTCATAGCAGGAAACTCAGTACATAACGCTGGGGCGCGGTGGCCGGATCACGGTCATTGTCCCACCACAGCTTGACGGCAAACATGTTGCCGGTGTTGTCGCAGTCCGGATTGGCGCTGTCAGCACCGTCCTGGGGCGTACTGTCGAGGCATATCATGCCATCTCCCCCGGGTAGCATGGCTATGATGGCCGCGTTCCACTCGAAATAGTCCTGGGCAGCCATGGCCGCCGGCGTGCAACCTGTGCTGGTGGTGCAGTTGGTGTCTGAGGCTGTCGGTAACGTTGGCAAGTCATAAGCACCCGCGTTAACGCCAGGCATGTTGGTACGCATGCGGTCGACCATGTCGTAGGCCAGATGTGCTTCCTGGCTGCGCATTAACGACTGCTGGTTCAGTCGCAGGTTGGTGGTCTGCAGGATGGCGAGGCCGAGCAATCCGATGGAGAGCACCACTACGGCGATCAACACCTCGAGCAGTGTGAAACCTTTCTGAAATGATTGTGCCGAAATGCCGGCATGAACAACATGCTTGTACGGCGAGGACTGTGACTGGGGTTGTTCGTATTTCATCAGCACCCACCCCGTGACAAGTTAACCCGCCCTGCAGGTGTGATAGTAATTGTCCTTCCCTGTTCGTCATTGCGGTTATCGCATAGCGTCAGCGTATCTCCCGCACTGACCATGCCGGTGGAATCGTAGGTAAAAGCCGTGTTTGCCGTACTTGTGAAGAGTGATTTTCCATTCAATGGCTCCATGACCCGAAGAACTTCAGCCGAAGCCAGTATGCCATCGCGATTCTGGTCCACCCAGACGACCCAGCCATCCGACCAGTCCGTGCCTCCCGTGCAGGTAGGTGAATTGCTGTTCCAGGTCGTACTGACGCAAATCTGGGCATTCCGTTGCTGCTTGATGGCAGTGCCACGCGTCAACTGGATACCGGTGACAAATTCGTTCGCATAGGTGCTGACCCGGGCATTCATGACAAAATCCCGCGTGCTCGGCACTCCGAATGTAAGGAGGATCATCGCCACAGACAGTGTTACGAGGAGTTCCACCAACGTGAATCCATGCTGTGACACCGCGGGCTTGACCATTAGCTTCCCTTGCTAACCTGCGTTAAATTCCATACCTCTTTTTTTATTTTTGTTAACCTGTCGAATCCAGAGAAACAAAGTTAAATCGTCAAACGCTACACCGTGCAGCGAGATCGGCCACACTTTATATCTCTGTGAATAATTCCATATCGGCCTGCCTACCCATAAATTTACAGTTAATTTATATGGGATATCCATGAACGGGTATTCCATAACATATTGTTTTTATTAACATCAGTTATTGTTTTGTAAGGCAATGGATTGGCTCAACGTTGCGTACCGGACACATGCTGAGCTGAGAATCGCACGCGAAGTATCGAAGCGGGCGATGGCCCTATAGCTTAATCACCAGATCGCCGGGACCCTGGATATCTTGGTATGGTCGGAAACGGAAGTTCGATGCCAAATATCCGAGTGTTTTGGTCATGTGTCCATCTCCGACCCGAAGCGGAAGTCCAACATTATAAATTGAGCGTCTAAAGTTCAGTGAAAAAGCGCCATTCGGGTGAATGATCATATCAATCACAATAGTGTGCACTCCAGCCAACCGCCCCCGGTCGACGGGCGATAAATATTAAGATGGCTCGTGTGCTACCGCCGACTCGATATCGCGCACAATTGACTGCAGTTCAGGGTTATTTTCGACCTCGGAACGGCGGCGCAGCAAGGCGACAGCCGACGTGACCTCTTTGACCGAATCCTGCCAGGCCGCCGCGGCGCCGTTGACCGCCGCAGCGATATCTTTGAGGTTATCACCATTGCGCAGGGTCACGCTGATATCGGTATCCCGGTTTGCCAGGCGCTGTAGTGCCCTGACGATCTTCACTTCCGGTCCGGCAAACCGGTGCGATATGTATAACGCGAACGAAACAAAAAGGGCCAGGCTGATGAGCAGTGTCGTCCCGCCATACAGCCAGTAGAAAGACTGTTCCAACAGTCCCGCCGATCGTTCATCCGAGCCGGCCGGATAGATGGGTGCCAACTCGAGCACTATGTATAGGTTCGCGGCACACAGCGCTATGGCAATCAAGGCAAGTACCGCAAATTGCCGCACAAGGCGATATTGTAAATCACTATCGACCAGATATATCGAGCGTTTGAAATTATGCGTTGCTTTATTCTTCGCCACCCGGCGGCGCTTACTCACTATCGTCTCGTTCATTACCGTTCCCCGTATTCTATCTTCGCAAATCCTGTTCCAACCGATAGGCTCAAGTCGCCGAAAGCTGAATGCGATCTCGCCACCCATCCGAATCGAGTGCACATCGCAAGCACTATCGGCCGGGCAGCGGGGTTGCTTTAGGCGATATCCAGCTTAACCTTAGACCATTGTGGGCGACTCGCCGCCGATAGGTAACCTGCGGCACTTGGGTCAAACATTCGCCAAGCCATTGAGTGTTGGAACGTTTGGTCGATCCACCGCACGACGAACGCTGTCATGCCTTTGCTGACTGCGCGACCGCGCAGTACTGTGGCGAAGGGGGAGATCCTAAGGCTTGAGCAAGGCCATAAACTCGTCTCGGGTATGGTTAGATAGCTGGAGTTGAACAACTGTTTACAGTAGATAAGTTTCCAATCGCATTACATATGCGAATGTAGTGTTGTGGCCGGAATACGACCTCCAGGCGGTAAGGCCCTGAAATTATGAGGCTACTTCCGGTTCCGACACAACTCTGACTTTTAGCTATTTCTTAGATTTACGGTGGGTAACAGATGATAATCACCACTTTACGATTATTTTGCTGAATGGGTATATCGTTCAATTAATCTTTTGAGTTTATTATCCTACTTACTTAAATATATCTATTCTGAAGCTATATACATTGCACTGGTGGCCCAGACCGGTCCGAATTTCGGGTGAATGAAATTGGCGCCGCGTCCCGGGTGCGGGATCTCGGTGACGTCGACCAGGGCTTCCAGATCACGACCCTTGGAGTCGACCACTGCGATCTTGTTGGACTTGTTGGCCGCCGTCAGGAAGTAGCGGTGGGTGCTGTCCCACCCGCCATCGTGCAGGAAGCGGGCAGCCGGGATGGTGGTCACCGACAGGCTGTCGATGTCTTCATAGTTGACCAGCAGGATCTTGCCGGTTTCCTTGATGTTGACGATGAACTCCGGGTGCTCATGCGAGGCCACGATAGCGGCTACACGCGGTTCCGGATGATATTCCTGGGTGTCCACGGTCATGCCGCGGGTGGACACGATCTTCAGGGGTTCCAGGGTATCGCCGTTCATGATGACATATTGCGGCGGCCAGTAGGATCCGGCGATCGCATACTTGTCCTCGTAGCCCTTGTACTTGGAGGTTTCCACCGAACGGGCCTCGAGACCGACCTTGATGGTGGCGACGGTATCGGGTTTTTTCATCCACATGTCGATCAGGTTCAGCTTGGCGTCGCGGCCGATGGTAAACAGGTAGCGACCGGAGGCCGACGGACGGGAAATGTGGACGGCATAGCCGGTATCCACGATATTGATGATCTCCTTGGTGTCGCCGTCGATCAGCGCAACCTGGCCGGCATCACGCAGGGTCACGCCAAAGACGTTATCGATATTGTAGTTGTTCATCTTTTCGGCCGGACGCTTGTCGGATGACACGACCACCTTCCAGGACTCTTTCATCTTGTCCATGCCCCACTCGGGTGGCAGGGGCGGTTCGTGCTGCAGGTAACGCGCCATCATGTCCACCTCGGCCTCGGTCATTTCGCCCGAGGTGCCCCAGTTGGGCATGCCGGCCGGTGAACCGTAGGTGATGAAGGCCTTCAGGTAGGCATCGCCGCGTTCCCGGGTGATGTCGGTGGTCAAGGCTTTGCCGGTGGCGCCCTTGCGCAGCACCCCGTGGCAGCCGGCGCAGCGCTCGAAAAAGATCTGCTTGCTGTGGTTGAATTCGCCGGCGGACATGGCGGGTCCCTCGGAGGTGATCATGTCCTGC
>JABDRC010000310.1 GCA_013041945.1 Halobacteria archaeon | reverse complement strand
CCCACGACTGCGGGCGCACAGGAGACCGAGCAACGCAAGGAGCCGTTGCCGGGCAAGGGCGAGGCGGCGGAATAGCATGACGACCAGTCCACGATCGGCACAGGAGCGGATCCGCATCACCGGCGGTCGCGTGATCGACCCGGCCAATGATGTCGACACGGTGGCGGATGTCTGCATTGCGGCCGGCAGGGTCGCTGCAATCGGCACCGTCCCGGACGGCTTTACGGCGGACCATGAGATCGAGGCCGCTGGAAGCATCGTGTGTCCGGGACTGGTCGACATCAGTGCACGCCTGCGCGAACCCGGACAGGAACACAAGGCAACCATCGCCTCGGAGTCACGCGCTGCCGCAACCGGCGGTATCACCACCCTTTGCTGCCCCCCCGACACCTACCCGGTCATCGATACACCGGCGGTTGCGGAGCTGATCCGTCTCAGGGCGGAAGCTGCCGGCCTGGCGCGCGTCGTCACGCTGGGCGCGCTGACGCGCCAGCTGGGCGGCGAACAGCTAAGCGAGATGGCGGCGCTGCAGCGCGCGGGCTGCGTCGGCGTCAGTAATGGCCTGCGCCCTGTTGCCAGCACCCTGATTCAGCGCCGGGCGCTGGAATATGCGGCAACCTTCGACCTTACCGTGTTCCTGTACGCGAATGATGACACGCTGGCGAACAACGGTTGTGCGCATGAAGGCCGGGTTGCGACCCGCCTCGGGCTGCCGGGCATCCCGGAAGCCGCAGAGACTGCGGCCGTGGCGCGCGATCTGGCACTGATCGAGCAGACCGGCGTGCGCGCACACTTCTGCCGCCTGACGAGCGGGCGCGCGGCACGCATGGTCGCACGTGCACAGTACGATGGTGTCCCGGTCACAGCGGACACGGCGGTCCCCTACCTGTACCTGTCCGAGACCGACATCGGCGAATTCGACAGTCAATGCCATCTCATTCCACCATTGCGCACCGTGGAGGACCGGCAGTTGCTGCGCGATGCCGTCCAGCGCGGGACGCTCTCGGCCATCTGCTCCGATCACCAGCCGCATGAGCCCGATGCGAAGTCAGGGCCCTACCCGTCGACCGAGCCCGGTGCATCCGGCCTTGACACGCTGTTGCCCCTGAGCCTTCGCTATGGCGAGGAACAGGGCGTCCCGCTGCCCGATCTCATCGACCGGCTGACACGCGGGCCCGCGCATATCCTCGGCCTGCCCTACGGCACGCTGTCGGTCGGTGCGAGCGCAGACATCTGCATCTTCGATCCGGAACGCACCTGGTTAGTCGATAACAGCACCCTCGCAAGCAACGGCCACAACACCCCGTTCCGCGGCTGGGAGATGCAGGGACGCGTGACCCATACCCTGTTCGAGGGTCGGGTGGTTTATTCCATGGTGTAGATGCGCCTGACAGGCGCGAATTGCGTGGTTGGTAAAAGCGTGCTGCAGGAGCGGACCGTGTCCGCGATGGGTGTCATACAGTGAAATTGCGTTCGCAGAGCGCTACTGCCCCAATCGATGCGCTGGCAGTAGCGCCTGTGCCTGCATGGATGCAGGTGCGAAGCACTAAATACGCTGGCGCCGGACTAGCTGATAACCCACCTGCCCGGCCTGTTTGCTGCGGTATATTTCCCAGCCTTCCGGCAGGTCAGGCCGCAGGCCCTTCTCCGCCTCTATATAGATAAAGGCATCCGCTGCCAGCCAGCCGTTTTCCTCCAGCAGGCGCATGGTTGCCGACAGCAATCCCTGACGAAACGGCGGATCCAGGAACACGATATCAAACGCCTGTGCCGGTCCCTGCAACCACTGCACTACATCCGCCTGGATAACATCGACCTCGCCGGCATCCAGGATTGCAAGCTGTTCACGCAGCGAGCCGACGACCTCGCCCGCATGGTCAATCATCACAACCCCCGCCGCGCCGCGTGAGGCCGCCTCCAGGCCCAGCGCACCGCTGCCGGCATACAGGTCAAGACAGCGGCTGCCCCGAATGACCGGCGCCAGCCAGTTGAACAGGGTCTCGCGCACCCGGTCAGGCGTCGGGCGCAGACCGGGCAGTGCTGCAAACGGAAGTTTGCGTCCCCGCCAGCGACCGCCGATGATCCTGAGCTGGTTTTGTGCCCGGTTTGTCCGCATGTGTGCATGATGGCGGAAACATTCGAAGTCGTCGAATGTTTTGCCAGCCACAGGAGCACCCCGGGCGCGGGTATAAGTGAAAAGTGAGACGTGAAACGTGATTTTTTAGGGTGTGCTGTGCGCACCAAATTAATAGCCACGGAATCCACGGAAGGACACGGGAAAAATTACCCCATATGTCAGGAAGACACCTGTAGGAGCGCACTGCGTGCGCGAATACCTGTAGTAGAAAAAAGGCAGTCATCCCCGCCTGCGCGGGAATGACAGCATTTATTTTTCCGTGCTTTCCGTGGATTCCGTGGCAGTGTTTTTTTATTCGCGCACGCAGTGCGCTACCGCGGCGTTGTATTTACTGTTCAGGTTGCATCTTCCGTCGCGCCACTCCAACGAGGCCGAGTATTCCGGAGAAAAACAGCCATGCAGCTGCCGGTACCGGCACCGGGTTCGTCGGCACGAGACCGGGGGTCGGTATATCGAGACCCTGGAAGTCCGCGCCGTTGTCATCCGTATCGAGCCGGGGAACCATGCGTGCAAGGCTCCAGCCGACATTGACGTCCGCGGCCGGGCTGCCCTCGCCGGCAAACACCGCCGAGGTAAAATCACCATAGCCCAGTGCATCGAGGATGCCATTGGCATCTCTCAATACCACCGAATCGGGACCATTCTGAAAATCGATATTCGCCACCTGGTCGGTAAGCGGTACCTGGCTGACGCCGCTGCCGTCGTCGTCACCGATAACGAACACGCCGTCAGCAGGTATAACCCCGGTCAGGGTGACGGTCTTGTACACACTGCCGGTCGTGCCATTGACACCTTCAAGCAACAGCCCGTCCAGTACCGTACCGGGTGTGCCGTATAGCTCCACGAATACCTGGCCGGCATCCGGACCGGCGACATCGTACAACAGTTCCGAAATCACAGTTGCCGCACCGGCCGCAGACGCACCGGTCATGGCCATGGCGGCGCAGAGCGCGCGGGTTAGTTTCGAGTTTGCGTGATTCATCGTCTCCTCCTTGATTGATCTCAAACAGCGGCAGTCCATGCCGCACATAGACAGTCAGGCTTCCCTGCCCGGGCCCGTTGCCGGGTGTCCTGTAGCAATGATTGACTGTGAGGAGTCCGGTAACAGCCGGCACAAGGCAGCACGTCCAGTCAGTTACATCTGACAGGACGTGTAGGTATATAAATTGAATGCAGGAACGTACCGTGCAGGAAATTTAAATAAATACTTGCCACGGAATCCACGGAAGGACACGGAAAGAATTACTAAGAGGGCAGAAGGAGATCATGTCATTCCCGCCCCCGCCTTTGTGTGAACAGGCTCCAGTGGCTGTCCAGCTCCAAACAGTAATGCACGCATCATGACTGGATTGCAGGATACATCCCTGTATCCTGCCCTTCGGGCCGACCTTCGGTCGTCCAAATTTATTCCGGACAAATTTGTCCCGCCTGCGCGGGAATGACGTGATGTTTTTTCACATGTCTTGGTATTTTTTCCGTGTCCTTCCGTGGATTCCGTGGCAAATTTCGATTTTTTATCGTGCCTGCAAGACGCTCCTGCGATAACTCAACCGTCGGCGGCACCGCCGACGATCACGGTCTGCATGCGATCCGGAAACACGCGGCGCTTGAACGCATCCATGATCTGCTTTCGCGTGACGGCCTCGACCTTTGCGGGGAA
>JABDRC010000308.1 GCA_013041945.1 Halobacteria archaeon | reverse complement strand
GCGTTGCCCGGATGCCGGCAGCACCGGAGGCCATGTCCGGCCAGTCATGCAATTGCACGATACGCGTGGGCACAGCGCCCGGGTCCGGCCGGTAACCCCGCGGACCCGTCCCGCGTGTGACAATGATCTTCAGGACACAGTGCGCTGCCGCGGGTGAAGCCTGCAGCAGTTCGTCCACCTCGGTACGCAGCTGCACTTCATCGACCGGCGCAATACCGAGCCGGTGACAGCCGGCCTGCAGGCGGGCCATGTGTCTTGCCCAGAAACACGGCCGGGCATCACGGATGGCAAGCGTTTCGAACACGCCGTCGCCAAACAGCAGGCCGCGGTCGGTCACGGAAAGCTGCCCGCCTGCTTCACCATTGACGCGCGAGACCGGCATAGCGGTGTTCATGCGGAACCGACGCCGAGTGAGCGCAACAGGCCGCGCGCCTTGGCGCGCGTTTCCGCGAGTTCCGCCTCGGGCACGGAATCCGCCACAATGCCGGCGCCGGCCCGCAGGACCAGCCGCTCTCCGCGGCTGACCATGGTACGGATCAGGATATTCATGTCCATGCTGCCGTCACGGTTGAGGAAACCCATCGAGCCGGTGTAGGCGCCGCGCGGTGCCTGCTCCAGCTCGGCGATGATTTCCATGCAGCGCACCTTGGGACATCCGGTTATGGTACCACCCGGGAACACCGCGCGAAGCACGGCGCCCGGCGTGGTGCCGTCACGCAATCGACCACGCACATTGGATACGATGTGGTGCACATGCGCATAGGATTCCAGCACCATGAACTCATTGACCTCGATACTGCCCGGTTCACACAGGCGACCCAGGTCATTGCGCTCGAGATCGATCAGCATGATGTGCTCGGCGCGTTCTTTCGGGTGTGCCAGCAGTTCTTCCGACCAGGCCTCGTCCTCGCGCGAACTCTGGCTGCGCGGACGCGTACCGGCTATCGGCCGCGTCTCGACCATGCCGTTGCGCACCTTGACCAGTCGCTCGGGTGAGGAACTGACGATCGCCGCATCCTGCCAGTGCGCAAGGCCGCTGAAGGGCGCGGGATTGTGGTAGCACAGGTTTTCATACAACTCATGCGGTTTGGCTGCCTCTGCCAGGTGCAGCTTCCATAGCCGGGACAGGTTCACCTGGAAGACATCGCCCTCGACGATGTAGTCCTTGATGCGCCTGACTGCATCGAGGTAGTCACGGTCCGGCTGTTCGGTGATCTCCCGCGCCCGGATGTCCTGCCTGACCGGTGCACCGGCCCCGGCCAGGCCTTCGATGTCCGCCTCGATGATGGCCATGTCCGCTTCACTGCCGGGTTCACCCACGACAAACACCACATCCCTGTCGCGATCGCGCACCAGGGCCGTCGCGCATCGCGTTGCAAAGGCGACCGGCAGGTCGGGATCTGCATGCGCAAGCTGCAGCGTCGGCTCGATCTGGCCCGCCAGTTCGTAGCCGAGATACAGGAACCACCCGCCGGTAAACGGGATATCACTGTCAGCGGGAGTGGTAGCCTGCTGTTGCCACCACGCATCCAGTCCGTCAAGGAAATCGACGCTCGCGACAGGAGTCCCGTCGGGATGCTGCAACAGGCCGTCCGGCTGCAGGACGAGGCTGTCGCCGGGGCAGGCAAACAGGATGTCGTAGCGTCCATGGGCCACGCTTTGCAGCAGAAAGGGATAGCGCGCGGTATTGGCCCTGAGGAGTGCCAGCAGTTCAACCGCCTGTTTGATTTCCCTGACGATCGCGGCCATGTTCGGAATCGGTTTCTGTAAGGGGTGGACAGGAAGACTTGCAGGAGCGGACCGCGTCCGCGATTAATCCACAGTCGAGCAGTTCGCGCACGCGGTCCGCTCCTGCATCCGGCAAAACTCAATCAGGCAGGCGACTAAACACCAGTGTGCCGTTGGTCCCGCCGAAGCCGAATGAATTCGACAATGCAGTGTCGATTTTCATGTCACGCGAGGCGTTCGGCACGTAGTCCAGGTCGCACTCGGGATCGGGATTGTCGAGATTGATGGTGCCGGGCGCCTGCTGGTCGCGCAGGGCAAGCACGGTAAACACGGCCTCGACACCGCCGGCGGCACCCAGCAGGTGCCCGGTCATGGACTTGGTTGAACTGATGGCGAGCTTGCCGGCATGCTCGCCGAACGAGCGTTTGATTGCCAGCGTCTCGGCCACGTCGCCCGCCGGGGTCGAGGTGCCGTGGGCATTGATGTAGTCCACGGCCTCGTGATTGATACCGGCATCGTCGAGTGCCGCATCCATGCACTGGGCCGGCCCTTCGCCGCCCTCCGAGGGCTGCGTCATGTGGAAGGCATCACCGCTCATGCCAAAACCGGTGATCTCGCAATAGATATCCGCGCCCCGCTGCCTGGCCGTCTCGTATTCCTCCAGCACCAGGATGCCGGCACCGTCGCTCAGCACGAAGCCGTCGCGGTCGCTGTCCCAGGGTCGACTGGCCGCTGCCGGGTCGTCGTTGCGGGTGGACAGTGCACGTGCAGCGGCAAACCCGCCGATGCCGGTCGGACACGTGGTCATTTCCGCCCCACCGGCCAGCATGATGTCGGCATCGCCGTAGGCAATGGTGCGCGCCGCCAGGCCAATATTGTGCGTCGAGGTGGTACAGGCCGTCACCACGGCGATATTCGGCCCCTTCATGCCATACATGATCGACAGGTTGCCGGCGATCATGTTGATAATGTTGCCGGGTACGAAGAACGGCGAGATCTTGCGGGGCCCGCCATCGAGCCAGGCCTGGTAGGCCACCTCGATGCCGCGCAGACCGCCGATCCCCGAACCGATGGCGACGCCTGCACGCGCGGCATTTGCCGCGGTGATCTCGACGCCTGAATCACTGATGGCCTGGCAGGCCGCCGCGATGCCGTAGTGAATGAAGGCGCCCATGCGACGTGCTTCCTTGCCGGCGATATAGTCACCGGCATCGAAGTCGCGAATCTCGCCGGCAAACCGCACCGGGAAATCGGAGGCATCGAAATTCGTGATCGGCCCAATGCCGCTGTTGCCGGCAAGAATATTTTCCCAGGCCGCCTGGACACTGTTACCTACGGGTGAAATGATGCCAAGACCGGTTACGACCACACGTCTTTTCGACAATGCTTATCTCCTGTCACAGGCCTCGGGGGTAACGGATCTGAAAACTAAAAGGCCGCACCGCGGATCGATACGGGTGCGGCCGGAATGCTCGAGGGAGAAAGATTACCCCAGGTGGGCGTTGACGTAGTCGATCGCCTGCTGAACGGTTGTAATCTTTTCTGCTTCTTCATCAGGAATTTCACATTCGAATTCCTCTTCAAGCGCCATGACCAGTTCCACTGTATCAAGGGAATCCGCGCCAAGGTCATCGACAAAGGAAGAACTGTCATTGACTTCGTCTTCCTTCACGCCCAGTTGCTCAACAACTATCTTCTTGACGCGCTCATCAACATTGCTCATTTCAGGAAATTCCTCTCGGTTTTATGAATGACAGCCATGGCTGCGCGGCTATTGTAGTGAATGGTACAGACAAGTTACAAGTCGATTGCAGCGCATCTGCGGGGGTTGCGGGACATAAGCTCCCCGGCGGCCTGGCACGCCCCGCTCCATGCCATATTTATCATATTATAATCAGTAATTTATATAATTATTGCAATCGGCGGCGGCACTGCGTCCTTCAGCCCATGTACATGCCTCCGTTGACATGGATGGTCTCGCCGGTGATATAGGCGGCATCGGCCGATGCAAGGAAGGCCACGGCATTGGCAATATCCGCGACATCGCCCAGCCGGCCAAGTGCAATCTGTCCCAGCAGCGCCTCGCGCTGTTCCCCGGGCAGGGCCCGCGTCATATCGGTATCGATAAAGCCGGGCGCCACGGCATTCACGGTGATGCCGCGCGAGCCGATTTCACGTGCCAGCGACTTGGCAAAGCCGATCACACCGGCCTTGGTCGCGGCGTAGTTCGCCTGGCCGGGATTGCCGGTTGCACCGATCACGGACGAGATCATGATAATGCGGCCGTGCCTGGCCTTCATCATGCCGCGCAGGCAGGCCTTGCTCATGCGGAATGCGGACGTCAGGTTTGTCTCGATAACTTCATTCCACTCTTCGTCCTTCATGCGCATCATCAGGTTGTCGCGCGTGATGCCGGCATTGTTCACCAGGATGGTCGGCGCACCGAACTCGTCCTGCACTTTCTTCAGCAGTTCCGCGATGGAATCCGGATCGGTGACGTTCAGCACGTGCCCCGTTCCACTGATATCGGCGGCAGACAATGCCTCGCTGATGCCACCAGCGCCGCCCACGGAGGTCGCCGTGCCGATAACCGTGGCGCCACGGCGCCCCAGCACCCCGGCGATGGCCTTGCCGATTCCCCGGCTGGCGCCGGTTACCAGTGCGATTTCGTTACTCAGTGGCATGTCGGCCCCCTGTCGTTGATTTGATCATTCAACCCGCCAGTGCGCCAGCCAGCGTGTCCGGATCATGTACGGACGCACCGGCGATGCGCTTGTCGATACGCTTGCACAGTCCGGCCAGCACCTTGCCGGGCCCGGCCTCGAGCATGCGCGTCACGCCGTGCGCATGCATGGCGTGCACGGAACCGACCCACTGCACCGGACTGTAGAGCTGCTTGCCGAGATTGTCGCGGATCATTTCCGGCTGGTCATGCAGCATGGCATCGACGTTCTGCACGACCGGGATGGCGGGTTGCGAAATGTGCGTCTGTGCCAGTCGCTGCGCAAATTCTTCGGCGGCGGGTTTCATCAGTGCACAGTGCGAGGGCACGCTCACGGGCAGGGTCACCGCCCGTTTGGCGCCGGCTTCCTTCGCCAGCGCAATGGCCCGCTCCACGGCGGCGCTGTTGCCGGCAATCACGACCTGGCCGGGCGAATTGTAATTGACCGGTTCGACCACCTCGCCATCGCGCGCACGCATACAGACAGCGGCGACGGTATCGTCGTCCAGACCCAGCAGGGCGGCCATCGCCCCCACCCCGGGGGGTACGGCATCCTGCATGCAGCGGCCACGCTCGGCCACCAGGGCGACGGTATCGGCAAAGTCGAGCGCACCCGCGCAGACCAGCGCCGTATATTCACCCAGACTGTGGCCGGCCATGACCGACGGTGCGGCACCGCTGCTCGCCTGCCAGACTCGCCAGACGGAAACGCCGGCCGCCAGCATCGCCGGCTGTGTCCTGTCGGTCTGGTTGAGTTCCGCTTCCGGCCCCGCCTGTACCAGCTTCCACAGATCATACTGCAGCACGGCACTGGCCTCGTCGAAGGTTTCCCCGACCTGCGGATTATTCGCAGCCAGCTCGGCCAGCATGCCGACGGACTGCGAGCCCTGCCCGGGAAACACCAT
>JABDRC010000303.1 GCA_013041945.1 Halobacteria archaeon | reverse complement strand
TCCCGGGCCGCATCCACACCCTCGATACTGGACACGCCATTGTCGACGGTCATGATAAGCGCCGGCGTCTGTGCGGCAGCAACGGCGACGATCTCGGGCGTCAGCCCGTAGCCGAATTCGAAACGATTCGGCACCAGGTAACGGACATCCGCCGCGCCCATGGCACTCAGGGCACGCACGCACAGTGCGCAGCTGGTGGCGCCATCGGCGTCGAAGTCACCGACAATCAGGATACGCTGTCCGCTCTCAAGGGCATCCTGCAACAGCTTCACGGCTGCCGGTAATCCCCCGAGTGCCGACAGTGGCAGCAGGTGTTCGAGTGAATAGGCATACTCATCGGCGGACTCGATGCTGCGTGCGGCATAGACGCGGCGCAGCACCGGGTGCAGGTCTTCCGGCAGCCCGGTGGCCGGCACCGGTGAGTCGCGTCGAATGATGGAGTAGGACATCAGCCAGGCACCTGTTCAAACGGACGCACCCTGCGCCAGAAACGCCGCAAGCGGGCGCGCGTCAGCGTATACGCCGTACCGTTACACGGCAGCAGGCGCAGCGAGGCAATGCGCCCGGCTGCCAGTGCGGCAGCCAGTGGCGCGAACAGCGTCTGCTCCAGCCGCTGCAGGGTCGCCAGCCATTGTTCAATGTCATTGTAGCGCGCGGGCCAGTAGAGCGCGTCCTCGACCACCAGCGTGGTTCCGGAAACATCAACACCGGACAGGTCTGCCGGCAATGGAGCGGATTCAATCCCGGCCATGCGCGCCAGCGCCTGCGCGAGCGGGTCGTTGGCCAGCACACGCGTAAATTCGGCATGGACACGCCCGGGAATGACGCCCCCGCCCCATGGCCACAGGCTGTTGATCACCGGCCGGCCCTGCTGCTCGCGAACGAGATTCACCTCATGGGCATGAAACAGCATCTGCACCTCGTTGAGCATGGCATGCCAGATGCGGGCATCCTCACCCTGCGGCAATGCCGGGTTGATGTCCCCGCCGGCCACTGACCAGGGCGCCGTGGTCGTGATGTCCACCGGTTTATCCAGGTGCAGGTACCAGCGCTCCGCGACCGGTGCCGCCAGCTGCCAGCCCTGCTCCGCATAGAAGGCATTGAACGCGGCCGTCAGCGCATCGGCTTCAGCCTGGTCGATGGTAAAGCTGTGCGCCTCGAACAGGCGCAGGCTGCTCTGGTCGGCACGCAGGTGAACGGGGTCGGCACGCATGACATAACCCGGCGGCGTATGACCGGTATCGGCCAGGCTGGTTAATGGTGCCAGCGGTGTCGTGACATCGAGTCCGAAGCAGTGCAGCAACACGCTGTCCGGATCATCACCGGGCTGCGCGGATGCCTGTGCACGCGAAAGCAGGCGGTCCAGCGCCGCCGGGCGCTGCTCGATATAGTCGCCCGTCGGGTGATCCGTGACCGGACCATGCAGCCCGGGCACCAGCAGGACGATGTGTGTGTCTGCGCCAGGCAAGGTTTACCGGTCAGGACATGTTGCTCAGGATCGCGTCCTTGACGGCGGACAGTTCGGCATCGACGGTCAGCATTTCCTCATCACACTGTTTGATGGCGGTGTCAGGATCCTTCAGGCCATGCCCGGTGAGCGTGCAGACGACGGTACTGCCTTCCGGTATTTTGCCGGAACGGATGTCGCGCAGTGCGCCCGCCACCGAGGTCGCCGAGGCCGGCTCGCAGAAGATCCCGTCCCTCGAGGTCAGCAGCTTCTGCGCGGCGAGAATTTCCTCATCGGTGCACTCATCAAACCAGCCACCGGATTCCTTTTGCACCGTCCATGCCCGGTCCCACGACTGCGGGTGGCCGATGCGGATGGCAGTAGCGACCGTCTCGGGGTGATCGACCATTTCGCCGCGCATGAACGGCGCGGCGCCGGCAGCCTGGTAACCGACCATGACCGGGCGCTTGCCGGTAACGGCCGCGTGGCCGAACTTGCAACTGCCCTCGCAGAACGCGCAGGCCTGTGTATCCTGACCTGCATATTCGCTGTAGCCAATCCAGTGAGCGGTGATGTTACCGGCATTGCCGACCGGCAGGCAGTGGAAATCCGGCGCCGTACCGAGTTCGTCGACGATCTCGAAGGCCGCCGTCTTCTGTCCCTGCAGTCGATACGGATTGATGGAGTTCACGATGGTCACCGGGGCATGGTCGGCAACCTCCTTGACCAGTGCCATACCGGCATCGAAATTACCGCGAATCTGGATGACGACCGCACCGTGGATCATCGCCTGGGCCAGCTTGCCCAGTGCAATCTTGCCCTCGGGGATCAGCACGAAGGCAGTGATCCCGGCACGCGCGGCATAGGCTGCGGCGGCGGCCGAGGTATTGCCGGTCGAGGCACAGATGATGGCCCGGCTGCCTTCGGCAACCGCCCGGGTCACGGCCATGGTCATACCGCGGTCCTTGAATGAACCGGTCGGATTCAGACCCTCGTACTTGACGTACATATCCACCGACTTGCCGGTTTCGGCGGGGACATTCTCGAGCTTCACCAGCGGCGTGTTGCCCTCGCCCAGGCTGATCAGCCGCGTGCTGTCGGTGACCGGCATGCGATTGCGGTAGTGTTCGATCAGGCCGGTGTAGCGTTTGTTTTCAGACATTCTGTTTACCCTTCATTCTGACTACGCACAAAGGCGCAGATAAATATTGATCCGTCATTCCCGCGAAGGCGGGAATCCAGCCCATGCACATCCTCAATTCCTGATATTGCCCTGGACCGGAAATCATCGATTCAAACAAGGCACTCTATTCTACGTCTTTCACAGGCCGACACGCTGGATTCCCGCCTTCGCGGGAATGACAGTTATGGAAGAAACAGACACCACACCAGCATTCATTTCGCCTGCAAGAGTTCAATCCACGTTCAAATGTTCCAGCCGGATGCGCGTGACCTTGCCATCGATACTGTCGAGCGCCTCGATGTGACTGATGGCCTGATTCATCTGGCGTTCCACAACCACATGTGTCAGCAGGATGACCGAGGCCCTGTCGGCACCGGCGGCCGGCTCCTTCTGCAGGATCGCCTCGATACTGATGCCGG
>JABDRC010000301.1 GCA_013041945.1 Halobacteria archaeon | reverse complement strand
TGTCAGTATACCTGACAATTCATATTCACCCGGGTCATGTTCAGACAAAGCCTTCTTCTCAGTGCGGTGCTGTGTACAGGCATTTTCGCCGGGTACTACCTGTTGCGCGGCCCTGCACCCGAACCGGGTGGTCCGAACGCCGCTGTGCTAACGGATTCACCCAAGGTTGCGCACCGGGATAAAGACAACCCGGATGACACGCTGGCCCGACTGCAGCAGCGGCTCAGGCAAGCCGATCAGGAGCGGGTATGGCTGGCCGAGCGAGTCGAGGCGCTGGAGGCGTTGATCGGCAATCCCGGGGTATATCCGGAAATCGAAGCCGGGACACCGGCAACGGAAACAAAGCAGGCAACGGAACCCGCCATACCGGCACAGACCTTCCGCGCCAGCATCGATGCCCTGATCGAGGCCGGTATCCCGGCGGAGCAGGCGGCCCGGGTCCAGGCGCGCCTGGACGAGTACGATCTGGAGAAGTTGCACATGCAGGACCGCGCCAGCCGCGAGGGCTGGCTCAATACCTCGCGCTACCATATGGAAAAGCGCCAGTTCGAGAATGGCTACCGGGAGTTGCGTGCGGAGATCGGGGATGATGCTTACGACCGCATGCTCTATGCCCTTGGGCGGGCCAACCGTGTCGTCGTGCGCGACATCATGCAGAACTCGACCGCTGAGCAATATGGTCTGCAGGCCAACGACCGGATCATCGGCTATGACGGCCAGCGTGTGTTCACCGCCAAGGAACTGACCGCGCTGGTCACCCGGGGGGATACTGGCGCACCCGTGCTGGTGCAGGTGCAGCGGGATGAACAACAACTCGATTTCTACCTCCCGCACGGGCCGATTGGCATCAGGCTGGCCACCAGCCGGGAACTGCCCTAGACAAAAAAACGGGATCAAGCAAAACCAAAGAAACCAAAGAAACCAAAGGGGGCAGATTTATTTGGAATTCCGATCAAATAAATCTGTCCTCTTTGGTTTAAAGGACACGGCCCGGCATTGCTGCCGGGCCGTGTTTGCAGCGGCTCAGTAGGCCGGTGCGTCGGCTTCGTAGGTCAGCCCCAGTCTGCCGGCCTGTTCCTGCACGGCCCGGTAGATCTTGTCGTCGAGCGAGTCTTTGGCGCCGCCGGCTTCTTTCACTTTCTTGTCCAGGTAATCCGCGCGTTCCCTGGTCAGTTCAGTGATCTGCCGCTCGAGCTGGTTGCGGCGTTCGGCCGTCTCCCTGATGACCTTCGCCTGTTCTTCCGGGGCCATGGTCTGCATGGGTGCGGGCAACTCGTCCCGGTCGATGTCGGAGAGCTCGACGCGGCCGCTGGTCACCTCGTCCACCAGTTCACCCTCACCGAGGAAGTTGGCGGCACCGCTCTTCGAGGAATTGAACGTTGCCCGTCTGGCACGTGATTCGACCGATGAGGCGGCATGCAACTTGTCGGCCGCTTCGGTCTTGCGGCGTTGCTTTTCTTTTTCCTCACGGTTGCCGTAGTACAGGCGCGTGTCGTCCAGCCTGGCAGACAGGGTTGCGAGCTTCTCGTCATACGGGGTGGCAATCGCCACGGCATTGCCGCTGTTCTCCACCTGGAAGTAATTGCCGTTACCCAGGCTGGCAATGCGCTGCCAGGCGGGCGTGGTGCTGCTCATCTGACCGCTCTGGATGGCGTTGACCACGATGCCTTTTGCCTTTGCCGCCCTGAGTGTGACCGGGTATTTGACATCGTTCGGGTAATCCATGTGCGGCGGGGCGTCACCGACCAGGAATACCACCTTGTAAGTTCCATCCTGCTGGTTCCAGGACACCTTGTGAATGGCATCATGCAGTGCCTGGTTGACGCTTTCCGGTCCGTCTCCGCCACCCTGGGCCTGGAAATCCATCAGCGTGGCATACATCGAATCCAGGTCGCTGGACAGGTCGACCACCCGCGTGACATAGGCATCACCGCGGTCGCGGTAGGCGACCAGACCCATGCGGATCTCGGGTGCGGATTGCGCCGAGGCCAGGGTGGTGGCGATGGACCAGATCTTCTCTTTGGCGGCCTGGATCAGGCCGCTCATGCTGCCGGTGGTATCGAGCACGAACACCACGTCGACGCGGGCGCGTTCATTGGGCGCCGGATCGATAATGGGGTCGATAACGGGTCGGTCGTTGGGCGTAACCCCCCCAACGGTCTGGTAGGCCGGTAACAGGGCAACCGTCGCCGTGGTAAAGGCAAATAATGCCAGTGCAATGATTTTCGATTTCATTTGAGTGCCTCCTTGATGCTTCAATGGCTGGATGAAAGTTTGCGTACCGCGGTCTCTGCCGCGCGGTACGCGTGTTGAAAGCGGTCTGCCGGCGCGTGATCGGCCGCTGCTGCGCCGGATTTGCGCGAGATGCTTTTCGGGATGGCGACGAACAGCGCCTGCACCAGGAAAAAGCACCAGATGCCGAGAAACACGCTGCCGGTGCGCGTGACCGCCCAGATGCCGGCAGACAGGGCCAGGCCGTTCAGTCCCAGGTCGGCGAGCGCCGACAACGCGCTGGAATAGAAATACAGCGAGCGCACGAGCCAGATGGCGCCCAGGTGCGCACAGATGTAAAACAGCAACGGCGGGTGCGTGAACCAGAGCATGCCCGCGACCAGCAGCCAGGCCGCGGCGGTCGTGACCCGGCCGACGCGCTCGGGGGAGCGGCCCAGCAGGTAGACGACATAGGCGAGGCCGATGCCGGCGATCAGCAGGCGCAGTACCGGGACGCCGGGAAATACGACGTTCAGGGCGGTATACAACACACCGCCTGCCAGGCTGGCGGCAACTGCAACGGCGACGCCTTCAGGGAATGTGGGCTGTTTCATGACCGGCTCCTGTGCTGTTTTTCGCGCAGGAAGGCGACTTCCACGTCCTCGTCGCGGACGGTGATATCCGGGATGCTCCAGTCGTCACCGGATCGGGCGCGGTCGCTTTCCCCGGCCAGCAGTTCGGCCTTCTGCCGCATGCTTTCCAGGCGCGCCTGGTTTTCCCTGAGCCGGCTGTCGAGTTCTTCGAGCGTTTCCCTGAGTGCCCCGCGTTTACGGGACAGGGTTTGCCCAAAGCGCTGCACCTCCAGCTTGCGCCTGATGCATGCGCGGGCCAGTTCGTCGTTGCCGGCTGCAAAACAGGTGTCGAGTTCCTCATCAATATCCTGCAGCGACTGCTTGAGCCCGGTTTCGCGGGTGATGATCTGACGCTGTTCATGTGTCAGCACCTTGCTGCGTTGCTCGTCGCGGGCCAGTTCCTCCTCCATCTCGCGGACCGCCTGGCGCAGCAGTACCCCGGGTTCCTCGATGCGGTCGAGCACGGCGTGGAAATCCGCCTGGAACAGTCGCGAGACGCGTGTGATAAGTGCCATGATTGTTACCTCCTGCGGGTTCATCTGGATGTGAATCCAGTCTGGGCGAGCAGGCGGCATGGTTGTAGACAGGCTTTGGTAAAACCTGCGGCGGGATATTTACAAAATATTTACATGCCGGGGACCGAGCGAGCTGATAGGCTTTAAAACAGTTCTATATGACCGATATCACGAATGAAGGGTAATCAGGAGGGTTCTGATTAACTCGTCATTGCGAGGAACGAGGTGACGAAGCAATCTCTGAATCATTGTGCCTGCAGTACGAGATTGCTTCGCTCCGCTCGCAATGACGACTTATTCCGAACTTCCCTGAGTATCGTACGCCAGGCAGGGGCAACGTATGCAACGCAAGATCCGACTCCTGATCGTTGAAGACGAAGAGGCCATCCGCACCGGGCTGATGGATGTCCTTGTCTATCACGGTTATGAGGTGGCGTGCGCGGCCGACGGACCGGCGGGCCTGGAA
>JABDRC010000274.1 GCA_013041945.1 Halobacteria archaeon | reverse complement strand
GATGACCTGCTTCGTCAGCGCACCAGCAGGACCGGACAGGTCAGGGTGTCCAGGCACCGGTCGAGGCCGGCCTGTTGCAGCAATCTGTGTCTGCTACCGGCAATAAGGATGCGTTGTCCGGATATGCCGGCGAGCTGTTCCAGGCCCTGCAGGCTGCTGCCGCTCAGTTGCACAAAGCGGGCGGCCTGTCCGCAAGACTCGAGTATTGCCAGCGCCTTCTGCCTGAGTTGCTGCAGGTCTGCTTTCCGCTTTGCCGGCAATATGACCGAGACAGGTGCGCCGAGATCGTTTGCCAGGCGGCAGGCTGTCGTCAATGCCCGCACCGCCTGTTTCGAATTGCTGAACAGCACATTGATATGCGCGGGTGATTCACCGCGGCGGCGTGCACGCAATCCACCAGCGGACCAGTTGCCTGAAGAGTGCAGTGAGCTGACCCGCCCCAGGCTGAGGATATCGGCGCTGAAGGTTTCAGCCAGCGTCTCGGCGCCGGCATGGCCACGCCATACCTGGAATGACCAGTGCACGCCCATCTCCACCGCGGCCTGTTCGAGCATGCGCCTGGCCTGCCGCGCCAGGCTGCGTAATTCACGCTGCATGCGCTGTGAACTGATCGCTTCCTCGGCCAGCGACGAGGGCCTGAGTTCGCGCAGAAACGGCAGTTCCGCCAGTCGTATCAGGTTGATATCTTCGACGAACACCCCCTCCAGATGAGCGCCCGTCAGCGCGGCAAGTCTCACGGCGGTCTCCAGTGCCGGGCGTCCGCTCTCGGATGCGTCCAGGGTGACGACAACGTGACGGGTCGTATGTTGTTCGGTGGCGGGTGTCATGCGGAAGAATTGTCCTGTGCCGGTTGCGACTTTTCGCCTTTTCCGGAATAGGTCTGCATGGCTTCGGAGTATTGCGCAAGGGTGTCTTCCGCGCGCCGATTGACGCTGCCAGCGGGATATACGCCCTGTTTGTCCCGTTGCCCGGCCGGGATGCCGGTCAGTAACTCGATACCGTCTTCGACCGTGTCGATCGCGTGGATGGCAAACCTGCCATCCTCGACTGCCTTGCGCACGTCATCGCGCAACATGAGATGTTTGACATTGGTTGCCGGGATGATCACGCCCTGGTCGCCGGTCAGGCCCTGCATATTGCAGATGTCGAAGAAGCCCTCGATCTTTTCGTTGACACCGCCAATCGGCTGAATCCTGCCAAGCTGGTTGACCGAACCGGTGACGGCCAGTGACTGTCGCAGCGGGGTATCGGCAAGTGCTGACAGCAGGGCATAGTATTCCGCCGACGACGCGCTGTCCCCCTCGACTTCGCTGTAGGACTGTTCGAATACCAGGCTGGCCGAGACAGCCAGCGGACGGTCAGGCAGATAACATGCGCCCAGCAGGGCCGCGAGGATGAATACGCCCTTGGAGTGGATGGGGCCGCCCAGTTCCACCTCGCGCTCGATATCCACGACTTCACCATCGCCCATGCGCGCACGTGCCGTGATGCGTGCCGGCCGGCCAAACATGAAATTACCCAGGTCAATGACCGAGAGGCCGTTTACCTGGCCGGTTTTTTCACCGCTCGTGTCGATCAGCAGTGTCCCGCGACGGATTTCCTCCTGCATGTGTTCACGGATGCGGTCGGCGCGGTGGATGCGGGTATCGATCGCCTGCTGCACATCTTCCCGGGTGACGGTTGCATGCTCTTGCTGGCCTGCCCAGTAATCGGCCTCGCGCAGGATGTCTGTGAGACTGCGGGTGTGGGTCAGCAGCTTCTCCCCATCCTCCAGCTGCCGGGCACTGTGTTCGACGACGCGGGAAACCGCAAAGCGGTCCAGCGGGCGCAATGATTCCTGGCGTGCAACCGTTCCGATCAGGCGTGCATAGAGCTGTTGCGATTCGGGGGTACGGTCCATGCGGAAATCAAAATCAACGGCGACCTTGAACAGTTCATTGAATTCCGGGTCGTACATGGAGAGCAGGTAGTAAATATGCGGCTCGCCGAGCAGTATTACCTTGATGTCCAGCGGGACCGGTTCAGGTTCCAGTGATACGGTGCTGATCATGCTCATCAGCTGGGCCGGTGATTCGATGCGAATCTCGCCTGACTGCAGCGCACGCTTCAGGCCATCCCAGGCAAATGGCTGCATCAGTATCTTGAGTGCGTCCAGCATCAGGTAGCCGCCGTTGGCGCGGTGCAGGGCGCCGGGCCTGATCATGGTGAAATCCGTAATCAGGGCGCCCAGTTCGGCACGGTGCTCGACCCGCCCGATCAGATTGTTGTAGCTGGGATAGTCTTCGTAGATGACCGGTGCGCCGCTATCGTCCTGGTGGGTGGTGAGGGCATTGACCTTGTAGCGCTTGTCCATTTGCTGCTCTTCATCGCGCTGTCCCGTTTCCATGCCGAAAATATTCAGGCCATGCCGACCCTCGTCATGCCTGAGGAAATAGCGGAAGTTCTCGATAACGTCTTTCTCCACGCTGTCGAGATAGCGAACGACCCCGGGCAGTCCCCGGTAGGCGTCCCGCAATGCATCGATGAGATGTGAAATGGCACTGGCGGCCATTTCCCGGTTCAGCTCGCTCATGCTGACACGCACCGCCTTTTCCCATTTCGGCGCCTCGTGTAGCATCCTGCGCAGCTGCTCCTGCAATTCCTCGGTATCCTTCTCGATGCGCTTGCGTTGCTTCTTCGAGAGGCTTTCGAAGTCGTCCTGGCTCATGGTTTCCCCGTCGCGCACCGGGGCAAGGGTAAATCCCGTCGGTGTACGTATGAGTGCGATGTGTTTCTGCTCGGCATCGGCATTGACCTGTTTCAGTGCCTGTTCCCGCTGCTCATCGTGTTCATCCTCGATTGCCTGTGAACGGGTGCGATACTCATCGCTCTCGAACACCGTGGGTATGGCGGCGTGCAGGTCCTCGATGAGCTGGTTCATGTCCCGCTCCAGTTGCACGCCGTGTCCGGGCGGCAGTTGCAGCATGCGCGGTTCATGGGGTTGCCGGAAATTGTTTACATAACACAGGTCTGGCGGAACCGGCTCGCCCTGCGCCTGGTCGGTGGCATAACGTTGCACCAGCGCATGCTTGCCGGTGCCGGTCGGGCCGAGTGCAAACAGGTTGTAGCCCTTGTGCCGGATACCCATGCCGAATCTGACTGAATCGACCGCACGGGGCTGGCCAATTACTTCCATCAGATCTTCCAGTTCCGCGGTGCTGTCGAAATCAAACGCCTGCGGGTCGCAGTACTGGTACAGGGCATCGGGCTGTAGTCGTGTAATGGCCATAGTGTTCGTTATGAGTGATCAGGCGAGACAAAGGTGTGTGCGGGCAGCATTATGCGGCGGATTGTCATTACGTTCCATTGTGCGTTTGACGGGTCCTGCTTTCATTGACCCCGGTCAATACCGGTGATACTGGCATTTTCCAGCTTGTGCATAGAATCAATCCGGATACTGCATGGCCGAACAGGACAATGACCGGACGATATACCCGTCAAGCTGCGCGGCGATCCGGCCATTCCGCTGGAGTCATGGAGGCTGGTGGTGTTTGCTCATGGCGCCGGCAGCAGCCGCTTCAGCACCGGCAGTGTTTGTATCCCGGATTACGGTTTTGACAGCTATCTTGTCAGCAGTTTCCGCAGGTCTGGCAGTTTGCACGTGTTCAGCACATCTGCGGCCTCGAGCCAGCCGCGGCGTGCCTGGTCAATCCCGAAGCGCATATGATCAAGCCCTTTGGTGCTGTGTGCATCGGTGGAGATGGCCACCCTGAGCCCGGCCTCCCTTGCCAGCCTGCAGTGACTGTCTGTGAGATCCAGGCGTACCGGCTGGGCATTTACCTCCAGAAAGCAGCCACGTTCCCTGGCTGCTGTCATGACCTTTTCCATATCCATTTCGCTGGCTGCGCGCTCATTGATGAGTCGTGCGGTGGGATGGGCGAGGATGTTGAAATACGGATTATCCATGGCACGTATGATTCGTTCGGTCTGTTTCCTGCGGGTGAGGTTGAACTTGTAATGCACTGCACCTACAACCAGATCAAGTTGCCCGAGTAGTTTGTCCTGTATATCCAGGGTGCCATCTTCCAGAATGTCAACCTCGATGCCCTTGAGTATGACGATGTCATCGAGTTTGTCGTTGAGCCGGTCGATCTGCCCGATCTCCCGCAGCAGTCTCTTTTCATCGAGTCCGTGTGCGACGGTGAGGCGCTTCGAATGATCGGTGATGGCGATATATTCATATCCCTTCGCCCGGGCCGCGGTTACCATTTCTTCCAGGCTGTCATGACCATCGCTTGCCCGGGTGTGGCAATGCAGATCGCCGCGGATGTCATCCACGGAGACAAGCCGGGGCAGCCGGTTTTTACCGGCGGCCTCGATCTCGCCGCTATTCTCGCGCAGCTCGGGCTCGATACAGGGCAGTCCGACCTGTCGGTAGACACTTTTTTCGGTTTTGCCGGCAATGCGTTTGTCATGCCTGAAAACGCCGTATTCATTGATCTTGTAGCCTTTTCTGACGCCGATTTTGCGTATTGCGATATTGTGTGCCCGGGAACCCGTGAAATAGCACAGGGCCGCCCCGTAGCTTGCCTGCGGCACGACACGCAGGTCCACGTGCAGGCCCGAGCGCAGCACTACGGTGGCGCGGGTCTTTCCGCTGGAGATGACCTCTGCCACCTGATCGTAAGCGACAAACCGGTCCATGACCGGTGAACCCCTGCTGGCGGTGGCCAGGATGTCGAGGTCACCGACGGTTTCACTGCGCCGGCGGAAACTGCCTGCAACGACGATGTCCTTGATACCCCTGGTCGCCTGCAGGTAGGCAAGCAGCGGTTTGACGGTCTCCTCGGCATCCACCAGCCTGGTTCGTGCCTGTGCATCACCGAAGTGCTCGAGCCTGTGCAGGATCATCTCCTCGGTCTTCCTGCCGAAGCCCTCGAGCTCGCGGATCCTGCCGCTGCGCGCCGCGCGCTGCAGGTCTTCCGGGCAGGTGATATGCAGTTGGCTGTACAGGACCTTGACCCGTTTGGACCCGAGCCCCTCGATCTTCATCAGGTCGCTGAGCGCGGCTGGCGTGCGAGCCCGCACTTCTTCCAGCAGGGGTAGCCTGCCGGTCTCGACAATGGTCCTGATTTTTTCCGCCAGGTCCTTGCCGATACCGGGCAGCTTTGACAGGTCCTTGCCCCCGGCAAGCAGGTCCGCCATGCTCTTCGAGTTGTTGCTGACGGTGCGAGCTGCATTGCGGTAGGCGCGTACCCGGAACGGATTGGCGTCTTCCACCTCCAGCAGATCGGCGAGCTGCTCAAACAACCTGGCAATTTCAGCATTGTGAACCGGCACGTCAGTATTCCTGTATCGCCATGGAGGCTGTTGGTTTTTTTATTTCTGATGTATGACGTGCCTGTTCCTGCCGGTATTCATCCATTGCACAAACCTCAATGGCCTGCAGGCGCCGGGCGCCAGTCGATATTTTTATCGACGATTCAAACAGGGGGTGACCGTAGAATAATTATAAGCAATAAACATGGGAAATCAGGCACTATAATGATGGCATGGGGCATTTATTGCATCGCGATAGCCGATATTCTGCCCAACACCGGCCTGCCCGGGCGCTGTTGACTGAAAGCACGTGATACCGATCCACGAACTGCTCAACCGTATCCGCTGGGACGAGAAATTCGGCCGGGGGGAATTTGTCATCGGCTACTATGACAGAGTGGCAGACTGTATCGTTCGTGTTCCGCTGCGCAGGCTGTTTTTCGAACCCGGCGATCATTTTTCGTTTGATCTTTATGATGATGAAGGAGAGCTGCACAGTATTCCCCTGCACCGGATCAAGGAAGTCTACAGGGACAGGGAATTGATCTGGCACCGTGAACATTGACTTGCACGGTGCAGGCGGGTGTCGGGCTCCGATCATGCATACCTTACACGACTGGCCGAGGGATGTTACAGCGGCAAGGGCTGTGCAGGAGTCCTTGCGCAGTCAGGTTGCCCGTGAGGATGACCTTGGGCCCGTCAGCCTTGTTGCCGGTATTGACGTGGGCTTTGAAGACACGGGCCTGACCACGCGAGCGGCAGTGGCGGTGCTCGAATTTCCCGGCCTGATGCCCTTCGAGCAGGCGGTCAGCCGTGCCTCTACACGGTTCCCCTACGTGCCGGGCTATCTGTCTTTCCGTGAATTGCCCGCGGTATTGAAGGCGCTGGAACAACTGGCCTGCAGGCCGGACCTGCTGCTCTGCGATGGACAGGGGCTGGCTCACCCGCGCCGCTTCGGACTGGCCTGTCATCTCGGTGTGCTGACGGATATACCAAGCATTGGCGTAGCCAAGTCGCGGCTGATCGGTACACACGACGAGGTGCCATCAGAAAAGGGACAGTGGGTGCCGTTGCTTGATAAAGGCGAGACCATCGGGGCCGTAGTGCGTACGCGGACGAATGTGAGCCCGGTCTATGTCTCCATTGGCCACCGTATCAGTCTGGTGACGGCGATTGACTATGTCCTGCGTTGCACCACCCGTTTCCGGCTGCCGGAAACAACTCGCCTGGCACACCGGCTTGCCTCCGGTACGCTGTGAACCGTTACTGCCGCGCAAGATCCGGGTTGGCAGCTGTCTGTTGCATTCCTCGGCAAGCGTCTGATGGCGGATTGCGGTACGTCATTGTTGCAGGCTTCCTGTCGTGTTACACACATGGAAGACTCATCATTCGATAGAGGTGTGGAAGCTCGATGATCAAAATGGCCCGTGAAGGATCAATTTTTGGCGTGATTGCTGTCAGCATCCTGTTTGTTGCGCTGGCGATTGCCATACTGATCAGTGTCGATGCCCATGAGGAGGTGTTGCGTCTGCTCGACTGGCTGGATGGCCAGGGCATGCGGGGGCCGCTGCTGTTTATCCTGATCATGGTGCTGGTCGTGGTGTTGCTGCTGCCGGGTGTGATGTTCACTACCGGTGCCGGTTTCGTGTTTGGCGTGGTAGAGGGCGCAGTCTGTGTGGTGGTCGGGACCACACTGGGCGCGATGCTGGCCTTCCTCATCGCACGCCATCTGTTCGGTGTCCGTGCCTCGCAGTTTGTACTGCATCACGCCAGGCTCAGACTGGTCAGCGATGAGCTCACACCCCATGGCTGGAAGATCGTACTGCTGACGCGTCTGGTGCCGTTCTTCCCGTTCAAGCTGTCCAACTACTTTTTCGGGCTGACGAACTTCACGCTGCGGGGTTTTGCGGGCGGCACCTTTGTCGGCATCATCCCGCTCTCGCTGCACAATGTCTGGCTGGGTTCAATCGCTGCGGATATCAGCCTGGACGCTGTGCGCAGCGGGGTACGAAGCCCCGTTGAATGGGGCCTGTATGGTGCCGGTTTTCTCGCTATCGTCGGCCTGGTTATCTATCTCAATCGCCTGGCGCGCCGGGCACTGGCCGGTTATACGGAAGAAGGCACAGAAGGGGAGGCATGATGCCCTGGCTGAAATGGTTGCCGTGGCGGTTCTTGATTCGTCGTATAGCCCGTGCGCACGGGTTCCTCGATCCGGTTGCGCTGCTGGCCCGGCTGCATCGTTTTGCCCAGCCCTCGGAAGTGGGCGAACCGGTCGAACTGCTGCGCGCCGGTATGGTGTTTCACGCACGCGGGCTGATCAACAGCCGCGTGATCCAGCACAACCTGGACTGGGTATGGCCGTACTGGATCGAACGCCAGTTCGATCCTGAAGACGATGCCTTTGTCCCCCGGGCCTTCTCCATTACCCATGTCAATCTCAGCCATCGCAACTGGACGGCCATCGGCTGGCCGGACTGCCACGAATTGCCGCTGGTCGATCCGCGGGGCATGCTGACACCCTGGTTCGATGGCTGGTCCCTGGACTGCTGGCTGGTGACGGATGATGGCCAGTGCCTGTTGCCGTCGCGGGTGGAGTCGTGCCGTCAACGGCTGGACATGCACAGCGGCCTGGCAGTCGTTACCGAGACCCGGCAGCACGGCATGCGGTTGCGTAACGAGGCCAGGGTCCGGATCGATTCAGGTTCGCCCGTCTGTCATCTCCAGCTGGATGGCAGCAGTGACAGCGGCGGTTGGCTGGTGCTGGCATTGAGGCCCTGCAATCCGGAAGGCATCAGTTTTGTTCACAGGGTGGTACTGTCACCGGAACGCAGGGCCTGGACCATCGACGGCAAACAGGCCCTCACCTTCAACCTGCCGGTCGAGCGGCATCACGCCTGCGATTATCGCACCGGCGATGTGGCGATTCATCTGCATGACCTGGAAGACCAGACCGAAGGTGTCTGCGAGGTGGGCATGGTCACCGCGGCGGGGCTGTACCGTCTGGAGCCCGGTCAGAAACGCACCCTGGAGGTGATGATATCTTTGCCGGAGGCACGCTGTGTACCCAACGGCGGCAATGACGCGTGGCATGATGCCATGCACGAAAGTTGCCGGTTGCAGGTACCTGACGAGCAGGTGCAGTTCCTGTACGAGGCGGCCCTGCGCACCCTCATCCTGCATTCGCCGGGTGATGTCTGGCCCGGACCCTATACCTACAAGCGCTTCTGGTTTCGCGATGCGGCATTCATCATCCATGCCCTGTTATGTGCCGGCCTGACCGGACGTGCGGAGCGGGCGCTGGACCGCTTCCCTGCACAACAGACGCGGCGGGGTTATTTCCATTCCCAGGAAGGTGAATGGGACTCCAACGGCCAGGCATTGTGGATCATGCAACGCTTTTGCGCATTGACCGGTCAGCCACCGAAACAGGCCTGGCACCGGGCGATCCTGCGCGGCGCCCGCTGGATTGTCGGTAAACGTCTGGCCGACGACGGCGATTTCCCGCATGCCGGCCTGTTGCCCGCGGGATTCAGTGCCGAGCACCTTGGCCCCAACGACTACTACTACTGGGACGACTTCTGGGGTGTCGCCGGACTGCACGCGGCAGCCGCCCTGGGCGGATCGATGGGTGAAGTGGCGGCACAGGCGGAATTTGCGTCGGCGGCAGAGGCATTCGACAAGGCCGTGGAGCGCAGCCTCGACCGTGACGGCAGGCGCCTCGATCGAGCCGCCATACCGGCCTCGCCCTACCGCCGCCTGGATGCCGGCGCCATTGGCTCGCTGGCCGTGGGATACCCCCTGCAACTGTGTCAGCCGGAGGATGAACGCCTGTTCGGCACGATCGAGTTTCTGATGGAACACTGCCGTGTCAAAGGCGGTTTTTTCCAGGACATGATTCACGCCGGCATCAACCCTTACCTGACGCTGCACATGGCACAGGTACTGTTGCGCGCCGGTGATCCCCGTTATCTGGAATTGATGGACACGGTTGCGGCACTGGCATCGCCCACCGGGCAGTGGCCGGAGGCCATTCATCCCCGCACCGGCGGCGGCTGTATGGGTGACGGCCAGCATGTGTGGGCGGCCGCAGAATGGGTCCTGATGGTCCGCAATTGCTTCGTGCGTGAGGAGGGAGACCGGCTGATCGTGGGTGCCGGGGTCGCGCAACGCTGGCTGGTCGCCGGTTCACCGCTGACCTTCGGTCCGGCGCCGACCACCTTCGGCCCGCTGAGCCTGACTATCGATACCGAAACGCAGCATCGTGTGCGGGTCAGCTGGCAGGGTAACTGGCATACACCTGTACCGGTCATTGAAGTGCGACTACCCGGCTTTGCTCCGGTCACTGCACCGCCGGGCGAGACATCTATATATATCGAAAGGGGACAGAATTGAGTTCTGTTCCCCGGTATCAACGATGAACATCGTCATGCTGACCAACACCTTCACCCCGCACGTCGGTGGTGTGGCACGCTCGGTGGAGAGCTTCACCGCCGAGTATCGCCGCCGCGGTCACCGGGTGCTGGTGGTTGCACCGGAATTTCCCGCCATGCCGCAGGACGAGGTCGATGTGGTGCGCATCCCGGCGATTCAGAACTTCAGCGGCAGCGACTTTTCGGTTGTCCTGCCGGTCTCCGGCCTGTTGACCGATGTCCTGAACGAGTTTGCGCCGGATATTATCCACGCCCACCATCCCTACCTCCTGGGTGTCACGGCATTACGCGTGGCCCGGTTTCGTAAGCTGCCGCTGGTGTTTACCCACCATACCCTGTACGAGGAATATACCCACTATGTACCGGGCAACGCTCCCCGATTCCGGCGTTTCATCATCGAGGCGGCAACCCGGTACGCCAACCTCTGCGACCAGGTGTTCGCGCCCAGCGAAAGTATTATGACGCTGTTGCGTGAACGCGGTGTCACGACACCCGTTACCGTTGTACCCACCGGCGTGCAGACAGAACACTTTGCGCAGGGTGATGGCGGTCGTTTCCGAATGACGAGGGGCATCCCCGATGATGCCTTCGTGGTGGGGCATCTGGGTCGCCTGGCACCGGAAAAGAACCTCGAATTTCTGGTCGAGGCCGTCGCGGCCTATCTGCAGACAGTGGAACGTGCACATTTTCTGGTCATTGGCACGGGTCCCTCCGAGAAGACGATCCGCGAGATATTCAGGAGGGAAGGGCTCGCTGCGCGGTTACACATTGCCGGCATCCTCGGGCGCGAGCAACTGGCCGACGCGTTGCATGCGATGAACCTGTTTGCCTTTAGCTCGATGAGCGAGACACAGGGTATGGTACTGACCGAGGCAATGGCGGCGGGTTTGCCGGTCATTGCCCTGGATGCAAACGGCGTGAGAGAGGTGGTCACTGATTTCAGGAATGGCCGCCTGTTGCAGGAGGAGTCGATCAACGCCTTTGTGTCTGCCTTGCAGTGGATGGCAGGGCTGCCGGCAGAGCAGGTCCGTAAACTCGAGCAGGCCGCGCATGAGACAGCCGAAGCATTTTCCATGTCGCACTCGGCCGGGGAGGCGCTGGCCTGTTACAGGAACCTGCGTGACCGGATATCGACCGACAGGTCGGCAGAGGAGGAACACTGGCGTCACCTCCTGGACCTCATCAAGGTGGAGTGGGAGATACTGAGAGGTATCGGCAGCGCGACCGATGCCGCACTGGGCGCGGATGAAGATACCGGCTGAACAGGAAGGCCTTGTGGAATGATTGGCCGTATCAACGCCTTTCTGCGGCGACTGCGCCGCGCCATCAGCCGCAGTGAGTGGCTGGCAACCCTGCTGCGCCTGCCGAGGTCGACGGCACCGCCAGCCTCGCCGGGTCTGGTCATGGTGCAGATTGACGGCCTTTCCCACACCCAGTTGGGCAACGCCCTGGAACGGGGTGAAATGCCGTTTCTGCGCAGACTCGTCAGGCGCGAACACTACCGGCAGCACCGGGTGTACGCTGGCGTGCCGGCGACAACCGCCGCTTACCAGGGCGAACTGTTTTACGGTGTGAAGGCCGTGGTCCCGGGTTTCAACTTCAGGGACAGTACTTCCGGCAAGGTCGTGCGCATGGTCGAGCCTGCTGTCGCGGCCGGAGTCGAACGCGAACTGGAAGAGAGCGGGGAGGAGCCGCTCCTGAAGGAGGGCAGTTCCTATGCAAACAACTACACGGGGGGCGCCGCCGAACCTCACTTCTGTCCGTCATCCATGGGCTGGGGACCGTCGCTGCGCCGTGCCAACCCGCTGCTGGTGGGACTCCTGATCCTGAGCAATGCCTGGAGCTTTGTGCGTCTCATCGTACTTTTGCTGCTCGAATTGATTCTGGCCATCCAGGATATGTTGCGCGGCCTGTTCGGTGGCTATGATCTCGTCAAGGAGCTGAAATTCGTACCGACCCGCGTGGCAATTTCCATCTTGTTGCGTGAGCTGGTCACCATCGGCACAAAGATCGACGTTGCCAGGGGGCTGCCGGTCATCCACCTCAATTTACTCGGCTATGACGAGCAGGCGCATCGCCGTGGCCCGTCCTCGCTGTTTGCCCACTGGACACTCAAGGGTATCGACAATGCCATCGCCCGCATCTGGCGGGCCGCCCGGCGCTCGGCCCACCGTCACTATGATGTCTGGATCTATTCCGATCATGGACAGGAAGCGGTGAAGCCCTATCATGTGCTGTATGGCCACAGTATCGAGGATGCGGTGTCCGGTGTATTTGAACGTCTCGGGATCAATGTCGATCTGGCGCCGGTGCGTGCGCCGCGCGGCATTCAGACACAGCGCGTACGCCAGCTTGGCGGTAACAGGATCCAGCGCCTGTTCCCGGTCAGCAGCTCTGCACCGGTTGACGCAGACAGGGGGCAGGTGACAGTGGCAGGCATGGGGCCGCTCGGTTTCGTCTACTACGATCGGGAGCTGGACGTATCCGCCCGCGATGCGGTTGCCCGTTCTCTGGCCATCGATGCGCACATCCCCCTGGTGTTGACCCGCGATGGCCCGGAGCGCGTGACGGCATGGACCGACACCGGTCGATATTCGCTACCAGGACAGAAGGCCGAAGTCCTGGGCACTGATCATCCCTTCCTGGAGGAAGCCACCCGCGAACTGATTACCCTGTGTCATCACCCGGATGCGGGCGATTTTATTCTCTCCGGGTGGCGGGCCGGTGCGACGTCCTGCAGCTTCGTTACCGAGAATGGCGGGCACGGCGGCGCCGGTCCCGAAGAAACCAGCGCGTTTGCACTGCTGCCGGACAACGTTCCCCTGCCAGCCGCGGGGAACACCCGTCTGCGTGCAGCCGACCTGCGTCATGCCGCGCTGCGTTTTCTGGGTCGCACCAAGCATAAAGCACCGGCCCGACAGAAAAGAGCCATTCCGGCAGGTGCCCTGCGGGTCATGACCTATAATGTCCATAGCTGTATCGGTATGGATGGCAAGCTGGCCCCGGAGCGCATTGCACGGCTGATTGCACGCTACGCCCCGGATGTGGTCGCCCTCCAGGAACTGGACGTGGGCCGGGCGCGTACCGAAGGCATGGACCAGGCGCACCTCATCGCACGTTACCTGGAGATGGACTTTCACTTTCATCCCGCGATGCATATCGAGGAGGAACGTTACGGCGATGCGATTATGACCCATCTGCCCATGCGTCTGGTCAAGGCGGATATACTGCCGGGCCTGCCCGGCAAGCCCCGGCTTGAACCACGCGGCGCCCTGTGGGTGGCTGTCAACGTGGATGGCATCGAGTATCAGCTCTTCAATACCCATCTGGGCCTGTCATCGAGCGAACGCCGGCTGCAGGCAGAGGCGCTGCTTGGGCCCGACTGGCTGGGTCATCCGGATTGTCGCGGGCCGGTCGTGCTGTGCGGCGACTTCAACGCCCTGCCTTCCTCACCGGTCTGCCGTCGCTTGCGTACACGGCTGGTCGATGCACAGATTGAGCTGGACAGCCACCGGCCCAGACGCACCTTCTTTGCACATTTCCCCCTCGTCCGTATTGACCATGTGTTCGTGGATCCGGCCATCGAGGTGCTGGATATCGAGGTGCCGGATACGGAACTCGCACGCGTGGCCTCCGATCACCTGCCGTTGATCGCCGAGATACGGTTCTCTCCGGACAGCCAGGTTGCTGACGGGAAGGATTGACTGGCAACAGTGACTCCCGACAAACAACATGCGCCGGTGTTTGTGCTGCTTGCACTGATGCCGCTGTTATTGACGGGGTGCGTCCCGCTGGGGCAGGACGAGGCAGCGCTCGTACTGGAGGACCTGGCTGCCGGGGAACAGCAGAGCCGGCTCAAGGAACGTGTCCCTGCCCCCGTGCGCACCACGCACAGCTATGAGATCCAGGGGCGTGACTATCTGGGCGACCTGTACCGCCCCGGGGAGCCGGCGAGCGCCGGGATTGTACTGGTGCCGGGGGTGGCAAGGCGCGGCAAGGACGATCCACGGCTGGTGGCTTTGGCCAGCACCCTGGCACGCGCCCGCTTCCTGGTCATGGTGCCGGACCTCCCAAACCTGCGCGCACTCAAGGTGCGGGCCGGGGACGCCCGCGGCGTGGCTGATGCTTTCTCACATCTGCTGTCGAGGCCGGAGTTCCCGGGGCGCGGTCGGGCCGGTATCGGCGCCTTCAGCTATGCAGTCGGTCCGGCTGTGCTGGCGGCGCTTGAGCCTGTGATTCGCGATCGGGTGGACTTCGTGCTGGGGGTGGGCGGTTATCATGATCTGCACAGTGTGGTGACCTTTTTCACCACCGGCTATTTCCGCATGAATGGACAGTGGCAATACCTGGAGCCCAACCGTTACGGCAAATGGGTGTTTGCACTGGGCAATGTCGAACGCCTGAGCGACCCGCTTGACCGGGAGACACTCCGCAGTATGGGAAAACGCAAACTGGACGATCCCGCTGCTGCCGTCGATCACCTCAGCGGGCACCTCACACCCGAGGGGCGGGCAGTGCTCGCCTTGCTGGAGAATCGTGACCCGCAGCGCACAGCCGCCCTGATCGCCGGCCTGCCGGCAGGGATCCGCAATGAGCTGGGCGCACTCAACCTCGTCAACAAGGATCTTTCGAGGTTGCGCGCGCGGCTGATCCTGCTGCACGGTCCGGACGATGTCATTATCCCTTACACGGAGAGTATCGCCCTGGCTGCCGCCGTGCCCGAAGGCCAGTCCAGGTTGTTCGTCATCGACGGCCTGGCCCATGTCGATATACATCCCTCAGGCATCGACCGCCGCGCCATGTGGCGCGCGATCGGTGCACTGCTGGCGGAGCGGGACCGGCAATGACAGGACCTGCAGAACAGCCGGACAGCCGCGACGAGGCCTTGCTGGACCTGGTCCGTCAGCTGGTAGTGGAGTTGCATCCGCGGCGGCAACGCACCCTCCGGGTAGCGCTCGACAGCGTACTCGATCGCGACCTCGGCTTTGACAGTCTGTCGCGCATGGAGTTGTTGCGACGCATCGAGGGCGCCTTTGCCGTCGGCTTGCCGGAGCAGGTGCTGGCAACCGCCGACACGCCCCGTGACCTGTTGCGCGCGATTTCCTCCGCCCATGCCACGGGTCGACCGGGCGCGTTCGCCAAAGTGAGGACG
>JABDRC010000264.1 GCA_013041945.1 Halobacteria archaeon | reverse complement strand
GGTTCTCCGGCAAGGAAGAGCGTCTGGTTTTTTATCCGGGCTCGAGTATCGGCAACTTCGAACCGGAAGATGCAGTCAGGTTTATGGCCGGACTGGCACAGACCGCGGGCGCCGGCGGCAGGCTGCTCATCGGTATTGATCTCGAAAAGGATCATCAAATACTCAATGCTGCCTACAATGATGCAAACGGCGTGACGGCGGAATTCAATCTGAATCTGTTGCAGCGCATCAACCGCGAGCTGGATGCAAACTTCGATATCGGCGCGTTCGATCATCATGCGTTCTACAACAGTGTCGCCGGACGAATTGAAATGCACCTGATCAGTACGCGCAGGCAGACCGTCAATATCGACGGGCATGCCTTCGAGTTTTCCGCAGGCGACTCGATACACACCGAGAACTCCTACAAGTACAGCATCGAGTCATTCAGGATCATGGCTGCCGATGCCGGCTATAAAACGGTGGACTGCTGGACGGATCCCGGCCACCTGTTCGGACTGTATTTGCTGGAAGTGACGACGGCCTGACAAGCAGCCGTAATCGCGCGCAATAAAAAAGGCCCGCCGGAGCGGGCCCTGGTGTGCATCGCGGGACAGTCCTCAGGTCAACGGCGTCAGCATGATCTCGACACGACGGTTCTGTGCGCGCCCGCCGGGCGTGTCATTGCTGGCAATCGGCTGTGTTTCACCCATTCCCTGGGTGTAAATACGCTGTGCCAGTACCCCTTGTGATTTGAAATAACTTGATACACTGTTTGCGCGCGCAACCGACAGCTGCATGTTGTAGCTATCGGCCCCGGTGCTGTCGGTGTGGCCGGTGATGTCGACGTAGGTCTTCTCGAACTCGTTGATGACCAGCGCAACCGAGCTGAGTACCTCGTAGAAATCCCCCGAGATGTTGCTCGAGTCGGTCGCGAACGTGATGTTGCCCGGCATGTTGAGGATGATGTTATCGCCGTTGCGCGTCACGCTGACGCCGCTGTTCTGCAGCTTTGCGCGCAGCTTGTTTTCCTGCTGGTCCATGTAGTAGCCCACGGCACCACCGGCCAGGGCGCCGATGCCGGCACCGATCAGGGCACTCTTGCGGCTGTCGCCGGCAATGACGCCGGCGACTGCGCCGGCCAGGGCGCCCAGTCCGGCACCCTTGGCTGTCTTGCTTGACTGCTGTTCGCCGGTGTACGGATTGGTCGTGCAGCCGGCCAGGCCGAGTGAGCATGCCAGGGTGGCGATGGCCACTGTCCTGATACCGGTTCTGGTCCAGCTGGGGGTTTTGACTGCGGGTCTGTTGCTCATGAGTGCTCCTGTTGATGCCCGATTGGCTGTGTAGAAAATGTAGACAGAATTATCCCTGATGTTGTTCAAAATACCAGTACTTACGTCACGTTGAGTCGGCATCTATGTCGCGTGCCTTGATATCTGCTCGCGCTCCTGCGCGGTGCATATTAACCATTTGTTTTATATGTGATTACGAGCGTTTCTGCGGGAGCGCGGCCGCGTGTGGTGCGAGACCGGTTGCGACCGGCGTGTTTTGTTGTGCAGGACCCGTACACTCGAGGGCAGTCCGGTTACCGTACTACAGGCAAATCTCCGGACCGCACAGGGGCCGCTCAGCCGGGTCCGGCTAGATACTCGCGAGCATGCTCAGTTCGTGGTAGATCAGCAGCGAGTAAGCGGGGACCAGCGCATAGAGGATGTACCGAACGGCGATGAACCTGTAGATGCGGAAGTTGAAGTGCATGACCAGGACTACCAGTGCGACGCCGGTAACGGCCATTTTCACAACCGCAAACAGCTGGATATTGCGCTGGATGAGCCAGTCCATCAGTATGTTCAGTTCGACGGCGCCCGCGCTGATCAGTACCGTTGTCAGAAAAGCGTCGGCAAAGCAAAGCAGGATGATGCTGACGGTTGCGGCCAGGGGCAGGTGTCCATACCAGTCAACATAGCTGTCCAGGTGGTCGCCATCACGGCGTGAGACTCTGCGCCGGTTCCTGAACAGGGTGCCGTGGATGGTGGACAGGGAGGTGCTTCTCCGCTCAGTCAGACGCTGCTCGGTCGTGTTGCCACCGGGTTGTTGCTTGATGTCCAAGATGCTGACTTCCTGTGAGCTGGCGTGCTTGCACAAACTCTTGCAAGTTATGCGCCAAAACTCCATATTATTGTATTTATTGAATTTATTATGTGAGGCCTGGTCCGGGCTGTGTACCCGTCTGCGCCAGAATGTAAAATATCCTGACACATATCTCCACACGCTCTAGGCCCAGCATAATGTATTTAATGATAAAGACCAAATCACCTGCGCGGTGGGTGGTGTCGCAGTATCCGACTTCTGCGGGAGGTCATGGCACTCAGCCTGTGTGTCGCCTGACGAAATGTGACTTAACGTAAACGCGCCAATTTCCATCTTGACGCCAACGAACTATTATGATGACCGAGGTTGTGATAGTTTGTATAACTAGGAAATAATTCGTGTAATAATAAGTGTCTGACGGAATATTGACAGGCAGATAAGGCGCGTAGGACTTTCTCTAAACTGAGTAATTCACATTATCAAGATTACAAAATTCTAAACATTTACAAACACACACGGAGGAGATACTGAAAATGGCCGACCTGTTTTCAACAGAATGGATGAACAGCTTCATGGAGCAGTGGAATGCCGAGCCGGAACTGTCGGATGCACTGAGCAAAATAAATTTCAATTCAACAATTGCCTATGGCTTCGATGGCGAGGACGCCCCGCGCGGTGTGATCATGATCGAGAATGGCAAGGCCACGTCGGCAGGTCCCTATACCGGTGGCGAAGAACTCAGCTGGGACCTCCGCGCGACATTTGATAACTGGAACAAGTGGATGGCCAAGCCGCCGGGCATGATGGGCCTTGGTATGGCCTACACCTCGCGCAAGCTGAAATTCAACGTCGGTGACTATGCCGCGATGATCAAGGATCCGCGTATGGCAGGTCCGTTCATCAAGAGTTTCTCAGTGATGGGGCGTGCGTGAATTTATTTCGGCACATTTCTTGCTTCGGATAAAGTTAGACAAAAAAGGATTGTTTGACACCAAGCGCCAGGGATCGGCGCAGTCAGTCCGGCCATGCTGCTACGGCAGGCCGGTACAGCTGGTGGTTGCATGAGTATCAGCTGTATGTGTTTTGCATGCAGTAAAGAGGATTAACGATGTTAATCAGAAAAATTGCCCTCGCAGGCGTTGTGACAGTTGTTCTTGGTGGCGCTCCCGTCTGGTCTCAGGATAGTGTTCAATCTTCTATACGTACAGTTCCCAGTATTGCAGTACCTGCCACGGTGTCGCTGGGCGGTACGGTGGTGCCGATCAGGGACGTCACCTTTGCGGCACAGATCCCGGGTCGCGTCGAAAGTATCGCTGGCGAGGAAGGCGAGTTTTTTGAAGAAGGCGCCGAGTTGATTGCCATTAACATCGACAACCTGCTGGCCAAGCGTCGTGCCGCCTGGGCCAATCTGGCCAATGCGGAGGCGTCACTGCGCAACGCCGGTGTGCAGTATTCCAGGGAAATCATATCGCCGTACGGTGGCGAAGCAAATGATTCAATGGGTGGACTAGGTTCCATGATGAAGAGCTTCACCAACCCGATGCAGGGCTTCATGGGAGGATCTACGCCGGGCATGGATCGTTATGCCCAGCGCTACCAGCAAGGTACCCGGATTGAACAGGCGCGCGGCCAGATCACTGCAGCGCGTGCCAGTATCGAGGAAATCGATTCCAGCATACGCGATGCCAAGTCAGTGGCGCCCTTCAAGGGTGTCATCACCAAGAAGCTGGTGGAGGTGGGTGATCCCGTGCAGCCGGGCCAGCCGTTGCTGAAGTTCGCGGATATGTCACAGCTGCAGATCAAGGTCGAGGTGCCGGCACGTCTCATGCCGGGTGTCACCATGGGCCAGGTAGTGCAGGCCAGGCTGGATGTGGGAGATGTCGAGATACCGGCCCGTGTGGTACAGATCTTCCCGGTCGCCGATCCGGACCGGCACACGGTCACTGTGAAACTGGAATTGCCGCAGGGGGCGCCGGGTGGCGCAGGCATGTACGCAGAGGTCATGATCAACGATATCAATGCCAAGGTTCGTGAATTACCGGTGGTGCCGAAGGATGCGCTGGTCTGGCGCGGCAGCCTGCCGGGTATCTATGTCATGAATGCCAACAAAAAGCGCGAACTGCGCCTCGTCAGGACCGGCGACGAAGTCGGGGCTGACGGCATAGCCATCCTGTCCGGGCTGAAGGCAGGAGAACAGATCTATATCAAGGGGGCGGACGCTGAAAAAAGCAACAGTTCGTGGAACTGAAGCATGAAATCAAGGCCCGCACAAGACAGTCGTCTCGCTGGAAACAATAAACACAAGCACGCACCTTGGAAACAGTAATTATAAACACTGCCCGCGGAAGGGGCAGATAATAACCGGGTCAAGGTGCGGCATAATGCGGAATAATCAGTATGGCTGATCAAGAAAAGCAGTTTTCCACACCAGTAAACTACGACGCACATTCGCTCGGCATCGCAGGCCGAACGGCCAGGCTGTTCATTACCTCACCTGTCACCCCGATGATCCTGATGGTGGCCCTGCTGGTCGGCCTCGTCGGCCTGCTGTTTACCCCGCGCCAGGAAGATCCTCAGATCTCGGTGCCGATGATCGATGTGTTCGTACGTTACGAGGGCGCTACTGCCGACCAGGTTTCGAGCTTGGTAACGGAACCGCTGGAACGCCTGTTGCTGGAAATACCCGGTGTACGTCACACCTACACAGGTACCATGCGCAGCCAGTCGATAGTGACGGTGCGCTTCAAGGTCGGCGAGGACATGGGTGAGTCGCTCGTCAAGGTCCATGACAAGCTGCAGTCCAACCTGGACAAGATTCCACCGGATGTATCGCAGCCGCTGGTCAAGCCGGTCGGCGTCGACGACGTTCCCGTGGTCACACTTACGCTCTGGTCCACTGATGTGGATGACGGCTCGCTGCGACTGCTTGCGCTCGACCTGCTGCAGCGACTCGGCGGGGTTAAAAATGTCGGCAAGGGTTTTATCGTCGGTGGCCGGGAAGACCAGGTCAAGGTCGAGGTCATGCCGGAACGCCTGTCCGGTTACGGCATCAGCATGCAGCAGGTGGCCCAGACGATCCAGACCGCCAATGCTGAAAAGTCGGCCGGTGATGTTGAATCCAGTGGCATGTCTTTCGAGGTCAGGACCGGTTCGTTCCTGACCAATGCCAAGGAGATCGGCCGGCTGGTTATCGGTATTCGCAATGGTGCACCGGTCTATGTACGCGACGTGGCGCGCGTCAGCCAGGAATCCGCCGATCCGAAGCAGCTGGTCACGTTCTTCACCGGGCCGGCCTACAGCGGCGATACGCAAGAGGCAAACGGCGAGTCGGCCGTCACCATTGCCATCGCCAAGAAGGAGGGCAGCAATGGCGTTGATGTGGCGAATGCCATTCTCGCCGAGGTTGAATCACTCAAGGGGGAGGGTGGTTTCATACCCGCCAACGTCAACGTCACGGTGACACGTGATTACGGCAAGTCTGCCAATGACAAGGTGAATGACCTGCTGGGCGCCATGATGGAAGCGTGTGTCATCGTGTCCATTCTCTGTCTGATTGGCCTCGGCTACCGCGCAGCGTTCGTGGTTATCACGATTATTCCCGTCGTGATCCTGCTGACCATCTGGTGGGCCATGATGGTGGACTACACCATCGACCGCGTCAGCCTGTTCGCCCTGATTTTCTCGATCGGTATCCTGGTCGATGACGCGACCGTGGTGGTGGAAAATATCTTCCGACACTGGCTGATGAAGGGCAAGACCAGTGTTGCGGTGGCCATCGACGCGGTCCGCGAGGTGGGTAACCCGACCATCCTTGCCACCTTTACCATCATCGCGGCACTGCTGCCGATGGGCTTTGTCAGCGGCCTCATGGGACCGTACATGCGTCCCATCCCGGTACTGGGTTCCTCGGCCATGTTTTTCTCGCTGATCGCGGCATTCGTGTTCACCCCGTGGTTTGCGGTCAAGGTGGCGCCCAGACTCAATGCGTTGAAGAAAGCGGAGGAAAAGGAGAAGAAAACCCACGAGCGAATCAGTCGCATCTATCGTCCGGTCATCATGCCGCTGATTAACAACCGCAAACTGGGTGTGACCTTCCTGATCAGCATCATCGCGTTAACTGCCTTGTTGTGCGTGACATTCTATACGCAGCATGTCCCGGTCAAGATGCTGCCCTTCGATAACAAGCCTGAGTTCACGGTGATCGTCAACATGCCGGAAGGCACGGCGATGCCGGATACGGCGAATGTCACGCTGGCAATGGCCGAGGCCATGCGCGAGATACCCGAGGTGACCGCGGTGGTGACCTATGCCGGCACTGCCCAGCCGTTCAACTTCAACGGCATGGTCAGGCATTACTACCTGCGACAGAAACCGTGGGAAGGCGACCTGCTCGTCATGCTGACTGACAAGAAAGAGCGTGAACGGGGCAGTCATGAACTCGCGGTTGTCGCACGCAATTTACTCAAGCCGATCGCCGATCGCATGGGCGCCCGCGTCGCCGTGGTGGAGATGCCGCCCGGACCGCCGGTCCTGCAGACGGTCGTTGCCGAGGTGTATGGTCCGGACGCGGAAACACGACGGCAGGTGGCCACTGACCTGATGGCCATGTTCGAGCAGGTCGAGAATGTCGTTGATGTCGATACCTACATGGCGGAGCCCTATGAATACTGGAGCTTCGATGTGGATACCGAGAAGGCCGTGCGGCGCGGAGTCTCGGTCGACACGATCAACGGCACGCTTGCCATGGCCATGGGCGGTTTCAAGCTGGGCGACATCAAGCGCGGCACGGTACTCGAACCCACCTACATACTCATGCAGGTTCCCTTGTCCGTGCGCTCACAGATCTCGAGGCTCGGCGACCTGCCGGTGCCAACCGCCGATGGCATGACCATACCGCTCTCCGAGCTTGGCCAGTTCAAGAAAGGCTATGAAGAGCCAGTCATTTATACCAAGGACCTGCGCGAGATCGAGTATGTTGTCGGTGAGATGGAAGGCCGGCTGGGTGCGCCCATCTACGGCATGCTGGGTATCGAGGACCTGGTAAATGAATACACCACGCCGGACGGCGTAACAATGGAGACCATGCCGAAGACCATCCTCGGCAAGCCCGGCGAATGGACCTTCATCGGCACGCGTGGCGACCCGAGCCAGTCGGGTTACGAATGGACCGGCGAGTGGACCGTCACCTACGAGACCTTCCGGGACATGGGCGGCGCCTTTATGGCCGCGCTGATACTGATCTACGGCCTGATCGTCTGGGAGTTCAAGAATTTTGCACTGGCGGGACTGATCATGTCACCGATACCCGTCACCATGCTGGGCATCATACCGGGGCACTGGATCATGGGCGCCGAGTTCACCGCAACCTCCATGATCGGCATGATCGCGCTGGGCGGCATCATCGTGCGCCAGTCGATCCTGATCGTTGAGTTCGTCAAACTCGAGGTCGCGCAGGGCAAAGAGGTTGCCGAGGCGGCAGTCAGGGGTGCGGAGTTGCGTATGCGCCCGATCTTCATTACCTCGCTTACCCTCATGGCGGGGGCCTTTGCCATCATCGACGACCCGATCTTCAACGGCATGGCGATCAGTCTGATGTATGGCGCCGGTGTGGCAACGGTGATGGCGCTGCTGATTATTCCCCTGGGTTGTATCAGCGCGAAGAGACAATTCTACATCGAGACCGCAGATGACGGTTCGGTGGTGGTCAATCCGGCCTTTGAACGCATTGAACACGTGAGCGCGGAGGCCGACACCGGTGGCCCCGGGACGGGACTCCTGATGAAGCTCTGGGGTGGCGTCATCTCGGGCCTGACCTGGGTTTTCTACATCGTGCGCGCCATGTTTACGATGGCCATGATGGGCGTAAAGGCCGTGTTCGGAATGTTTGGCAGGGGTGGGGGCGGTACGCCACCACCGCCCAGAGAGCCCTCGCCAGGCGGGGGAACTCCGCCGCCGAGCGGTGGAGGAACACCACCGCCGCGCGAGGTGCCGGTCACGTCAACGGGAGGTTCCACGCCACCACCGCGCGAGGTGCCGGTCACGGCCAGGGGCGGCACTGCGCCGCCGCTGCGCGAGGTGCCGGTGACGGCAAAGGGCGGTAGTGCGCCGCCACCGCGCGAGGTGCCGGTCACGGCAAAGGGCGGTAGTGCGCCGCCGCCACGCGAAGTGCCGGTCACGGCAAAGGGCGGTAGTGCGCCGCCACCACGCGAAGTGCCGGTCACGGCATCCGAAGGCACACCGCCAACCCCGAGTGAGGCACCGGCAACGGCGTCCGAAGGCACTCCGCCAACCCCGAGTGAGGCACCGGCAACGGCGTCCGAAGGCACACCGCCAATCCCGGGTGAGGCACCGCCTACGGGTCATTTCCCGCCGTCACAGCGCGAGGAAGTCCCTGCACCGGTGGCCAGTACCGCGGCCAACGAGTCTGATATCCTCGCCGACAGCGAGGAGCAGGAAGATGATGAAACCACTGATACCGTTGGCAGAAAACGCCGGGGTATTCGACTGAAACAGGACCTGACCTGACAGCACGCATTTGTGTACTACGACTAATGACGCGGGAAACAAACCATGATGACTTGGCAGAACATTAAACCTGTTGGTAACCTGATGCTGCTGGTGCTTGCCACGGCGGCTCCCCCTGGTGGTATGGCTGAGTCAGGGCCGCAATATTCCTATTCGGATGAGTGGTCGATCGTATCCGCACCACCACCGTCCGGTCCTTTTCGTGCGATCCACCTGGACCCGCGTATTCCAGGTCCGGGTATCGCTCCGCCCGCGGTCTCCACCGCATTTGAAGACATTCCGGCGCAGCAGGCAGGGTCCGATGCGGCTATGACAAGCCTGCCACCTCCGGCGGCCGGAGTTGTTGATCACGCGCCACCCGTAGCGGATGCCGAAGCCACTCCCATGCTTTCACCTGGCTTGCTGCCGCCGCCTCCGGGACCTGCTGATCTGTCAGCGCCATCCATGGCGGGTGCCGATGCACCGCCGATGGCGCCACCTGGTTTGCTGCCGCCGCCTCCGGGACCCGCTGACTTGCCGCCACCGCCGGTCGCGGGCGCAGAGCCACCACCTGTGGCACCGCCGGGCATGCTGCCGCCGCTGCCGGGGCCTGAGGATATGCCGACGCCGCCGGTCGCAGGTGCCGAGCCGCCGCTGCTGGAACCTGAGGACATGGTGCCGTCGCTGCTGGAACCTGAGGAATTGCCGGCGCCGCCGGTCGCGGGTGTCGAGCCACCACCGCTGGCACCGCCGGGCATGCTGCCGCCGCCTGGTGAATTGCCGGCGCCGCCGGTCGCGGGTGCCGAGCCGGCACCCATGGCACCGCCGGGCATGTTGCCGCCGCTGCCGGGTGAATACGAGTACATACCGTCTACTGCAGCAGGGGGAATTAATCGAGGGGGTATGCGGTCAGACGTAAAGCCTGCAACAAGGCCGCCGCTAACTAGAGAGTACGGGCGAAGGGCTCCAGTCACCGGTGACTATGACTATCCACGGTATGGAAGGCCGCAGGCGACAGAACCACCGGTTTACGGACAATACGGTCGCAGGATGCCCCGGCCACGCGGGAATTATAACTACTGGGCTCCTGCGAGGCAGTACGGTCGTTCGGGGTCGCCGGGTTACATGGACTCGCCAGCTTATGGATACCAGCGGGGTCCGACAGAATGGCAGGAGGAGGAAGTACCTCCACCGCCTGCATCCCCGGCACCTTCATACCGTGGCGGACATGTGTATCCGTAACCATGAAGCAGCAAGAGGGCGATACAGATCTTTACACTATTTTTTTGATTCTGAGTGAGGGATCTGTTGACAATACATTGTATGCCAGAGAGATATTTCTCGTTAGCGTGATGATAATCACTGCTTGCGCCAAAGACGATGCCGCCAACATGAACGGCAAGCAGGACAGTTCGTCGCAAAAATCTCCTCCCGTGGCAGCCCCGGAGTGGTATCCCACGCCGAAACAGCCAGGCGGTCCTGCCGGATACAACACAGCGCCGTTGGCAACTTCCCCGGGAAGTCAATTCATTCAGGATCGCCAAACCACCCTGCAGGCGCCGGCAGCGGGGGGCGCATCTGCCGGAAAGACAGATAAAACAGAACAATATCAGTGGCCTTCTGATCAGGATTCCGGGAAATATTTACCCTGGACCGCCGGACAGGCGACGGCACAAAGCCCCGGCGGGCCGGCCACGACAGGATCACGCCGGCCATGGGGTAACGTGGACAGGCCTGTAGGCGCCACACAGCCACAACAGCCACACAATGTCTGGCAGTTTCCGGGTGGGCAACCTGCCTGGGGTACAGGGTACGCACCGCAGCCCGGGGCGTTTGGCCAGTATCCGCAGGGTTTTCCGGGATATGCCTGGTAGTCAATGTATTGACAGATTGCGGTTTGTACTTAAGATGAAGAATAAAGATTTTAGTGAACCCACTGGCGTTTATTCCTGCAGGAATGTGCCGGTTGTTGAATGGACAAAAATGACCTGACAAACAGGTCGACTGGTCAGTGATGTTTCTCCCTGTGATTGCTGATCCGATTGTCTTGAGGGAGACCCGGCAGATGTTTAGCAACGATCTGCTTTAACAATAAGGAGGTACTACCAATGAGTATCAGAAAGACGATGTATGCAGTCGCTGTTGCCGGCCTCATGACAATACCATTCTCCACGGCCCATGCCTGGGGTGGTCCTTGGGGCGGTAATAACTATGGTTCCGACTGGGGCCCGTTTGACGGCGATGGTTGGGGTGACATGAACTTCAACATGAGCGGTGGTGGCCGGGGTTCCGGTTATGGCCGTGGTTATGGCCGTCACTATGGCTATGGCGGCTACGGCCCGTACGGCTATGGCGGTTATCCCGGTTATGGCTATGGCGGCTATCCGGGTTACGGCTATGGCGGCTATGGCGCCCCCTATGGCGGTGTCCCGTACGCAGCACCTGCACCTGCTGCACCGGCTGCCACGACCCAGTAACGCATCTTTGCGTATCAGCGAGCCAGTCACACGATTGTGTACTGGCTCGCTTTTTTTATATCTGAACCACAAGACGGATCAGTAGATGAAACCAAGCTTCCTGCGGTTGTGTCTGGCCGTGTTCCTGCTGGTGACCTTCCAGCCTGTTTCAGCCGCATCATCGGAATATTCAGCAACTACGAAGGAAAGCTCTCCCCGCGAGGGTGAGCGCACAGGCAGGCTATTCGTGGGCAAGGACGGGGTGCGCACGGAATATGAGGTCAATGACGAGAAACTGGTCCAGATCGTCAATTTCAGGACTCAGGAAGTCTACCTGCTCAATCCCGGCAAGCGTTCCTTTATGCGCCGTTCCATCGGACAGGCAGGGTCGGCCGGCAGCGGGCACCCTTCGCAAGAGGCACCGTCGGCAGATCCCTGTACGGGACAGCAGGGGCTCCTGTGCAAGTCCCTGGGCACTGAGAATGTCAATGGGCGCAAGGCGGTCAAGTGGCTGCTGACTCCCCGCGGGGACGACCAGGAGAGCCGTGAAGTAACCCTGTGGCTGGATTATGAAAGGCATACGCCCCTCAAACAGGTCATGCCGGATGGGGTTACAATGAGCCTGCGTCTGCTTGGCAAGGAAACCGTCAACCGGCGGCAGACGGAGAAATGGGAGATGACGGTGACGGGGACCGGCGATTCCAGTAATGTATCGTACCAGTGGTATGACGCGGAACTCGGTGCCAACGTACGCGAGGAACAGACCGGTGTCTACAGCCGCGAACTGCTCGACATCAAAACGGGATCGCAGCCCGGAGACCTGTTCAACGTACCCGATGATTTCACAGAGGTTAAGCCAGGCCAGGGCGGTTCGCAGCAGCGTTGACGATCGGAGAGTCGTTAACCGGTTCGATGAATATCGAGGGTGCGACTTGACATGATAACAGTCATTGCAAATCTCAAGGGTGGCTCCGGCAAAAGTACGGTTGCGTTCAATCTTGCGATCTGGCTGGTAAAGCAGGGCAGGAGAGTGGTCGGTTATGATCTTGATCCGCAGTGTACATTCAGCGATCTCGGTATGTTGCGCGATGAAATCGGCGTGCGGCCGAATCTGGAGATACACTCAGTACGGGCAGTCCTGAGAGACCAGCTGTTGTCCCATACCGACTGCGAGGTGCTGGTCGATGTCGGTGCAGCCAATATGGCGGCCATGAAGGAAGCCATGACCTCCGCCGACAGGATCCTCGTACCGGTGCCGCCCAGCCAGGCGGATGTATGGGCGACCCAGCGATTTCTGCATATCATCGGACCCGACACGGAAGCCATGAAGTTCAACGGGAACCAGCATACGATTGCCTTCATCAACCGGGCCGATACCAACAAGTCGATCCGTGAGACGCATGAGACCGAAGAGGCACTCCGGACACTGCCGGGTATCGATATGGTGATGCCCCAGCGATTGCGCATGCGAACCAGTTTCCGGCGGTCACTCAGCGAAGGCCTGGCCGTCTTCGAGATGTGGCCGGGCAGCAAGGCGGCCGGGGAATTCGGGTCGTTCGCGCATGCCCTGTACCCGGATATTGCCGCTAACCAGAATTAATTTGTAGCAGGAGTAGTCGTTATGAATCTTTTTGCACGTATTTTGAGTCATGGTTTTGCCCTGATCGTGGTTGCCTTGCTGGCCATTGGCCTTGTCTATCGCGGTGAATTGTTCCCGGACATGGAACTACCCGCCTTCCTGGCCTTTGACCAGACACAGGAAGATGCGGCTGATGATCAGACGGATACCGGCAGCCGTGACGGGTCGGATCAGGCGGCTGCGGCCGATGCTGAACGGGCGGCAGGTGGACCGGTGACCGATACGGCGATTTCGCCGCAGCCAATCGAGGCGCCGCGGCGTGATGCGCCTGCCGGGGATACCGCGGAAGATGAAGCTGTGCCGGCAACCAGGGCCGATACCGGCGTTCTACCCGGCACGGTGGCACGGGACATGGATGAGGCGGCGGTTGCGGCCGACACGGTCGGTGATGCGGTGTCGACCGCCGCCGATACGGCTGCGACAATGGCAGACAAGGTAGCGGAGACCGGGATTGCGGTGCCGGCAGCCGACATGGCCGGTGCACAGGACGACATGGTGTCGACCGCCGCCGATACGGCTGCGACAACGGCAGACAGGGCCGCAGAGGCGGCGGTCGCAGCCCCGGCAGCCGTCGGTGCACCGACGACCGATGCGGTTGAAGTACCCGGGCTGTCACCTTCTGTGGATATCGCAGGACAGGGCGCTGCCGAAACAGCAGATATCGTGGTCGAGCGGCCCGACCGGGCCGATACGGGCGCCGTACCCGCCGCTGAAGATACGGCCGTCCCGGATGCCATGGTTTCCGCAGAAGAAGAACAGTCGATGCTGCCGCCACTCGCCGCGGCAGCACCTGCAGTCGACGAGTCGGTAAGCACCTATCGCTTGCTGGCCGCCGCGCGCGAGGCCTACTGGTTGCGTGACTACGCGACGGCCGAGCAGAAATACCAGGCCATGATCGAGCTGGACCCGAACAATCCTGATGGTTATGGTGAGCTCGGCAATATGTATTTCTCCCAGGGCAAGTGGGACCTGGCCTCGGCCTCCTATTTCGAGGCCGGCAAGCGACTTGCGGACGAGGGTCTGCTGACCGAGGCGCAGCAACTGGTCGATGTCCTCAAGGGCTTGCAGGGTCCACAGGCAGATGAGCTGGCACAATATATCGCCGACAAGAAGCCTGCCGTTCAATAATCAACGAGACAAAGAGAGGAGTTCGCTATGTTCAAGCTGCTTTGGAATTTGCTGGCACTGGTCGGATTGGTCATCGTCGCCGGGCTGGTCTGGGTGTTTTTTGCCTACGGGTTCAATCTGCAGAACCTGAAGGACCTCGGCAACCTGTCCTCGTTCGACGAAAAAGCGCCGGTCGTCTATACCGAAATGTTCAAGCAGCTGGCGGCGACCGGTAACGGGGCGGAAGCGACAGTGTGGAAGATCCCCGTCGCCGATGGCCTGACGGTCGAGGATGTCGAGCAGACCATGAATTTCGTAGCCAATGAACACAACATAAACAATGTCGGTGAATTGCCGTTGTCCGAGCAGGTCGCCGCCATGACAGGCGAACCGCAGCGTTTCTGGAAGATCTACATGTACTGTAATCCCCTGACGGCGGCCAAGATGCTGGAATACTCGGATGCCTACTCGGCCTACCTGCCCTGCAGGGTGTCCCTGGTTGAAGACACAGACGGCAAGCTGTGGATCTATTCCCTGAACATGGACATGATGATCCACGGTGGCAAGACCCTGCCCGATGATCTGTTTGACGAGGCTAACGAGGTGAAGGATGTCATTCTGGACATCATGAACCGCGGCGCCGAGGGCGATTTCTAGCCATCGGGCCGGTGTTGAAACAGACAATGAACGACAGCCCCGGTCGGGACGTGCCGCCACAACGTCATGCTGCACGTCCCGCCCTGCGGGGGTCGCAAATGACTGACAGGAAACACGCAGTCCGCGGGTGGCATGTTTCCATGCCGATAACTGTTCACTGAACCTGCAGGAAACCAAACGATGCCCAGGGCAGGCAAAACCATCAGGCAACGCCTCAACAGTCTCGAGGCGCAGCTGAAAAAGGAAAATCCGGTACTCGTCTCGGTCGTGCGAAGCTACCGCCATCTCGATGATGTCGGTCGTTCGCTGGGCCTGCTGGATGCCGAACAGTCATTCGCGACGCAGATCTCCTGGTGGCCGATGATTTCCGTGCTGGGCACGTTCTCCGCCGGCAAATCGACCTTTATCAATCATTTTCTCGGCGAGACCCTGCAGGAGACCGGCAACCAGGCAGTCGACGACAAATTCACCGTCATTTGCTACGGCAGCGAACAGCATGCGCAAACATTGCCCGGGTCGGCACTGGATGCCGATCCGCGCTTTCCCTTTTACCAGATCAGCAATGAACTCGAGAAAGTGGCGCACGGTGAAGGACGACGGGTCGATACCTACCTGCAACTCAAGACCAGTGCCAGCGCGAAGCTGCACGGGCGCATCCTTATCGATTCACCCGGTTTCGACGCGGACTCGCAGCGCAATGCCACCCTGCGCCTGACGGACCATATCATCGACCTGTCCGACCTGGTGCTGGTGTTTTTCGATGCGCGTCACCCCGAGCCGGGCGCCATGCGCGACACCCTCAAACACCTGGTCGGCGACACCATCCACCGTCCGGATGCTACAAAGTTCGTTTTCATTCTCAACCAGATGGACACCACCGCCAGGGACGACAACCCGGAAGAGGTCGTCGGTGCCTGGCAGCGCGCACTCGCACAGGAGGGCCTGACGGCCGGCCGCTTCTACTGTATCTACAATCCCGACGCGGCGGTCGTCATCGAGAATGAAGCCCTGCGCTCGCGCTACGAAACCAAGCGTGACCATGATCTGTCCGCGATTCATCATCGCATCAGCCGCGTTGGTGTGGAGCGCTCCTACCGCATCACCGGTGCACTTGAAAAGCTGGCCTATCACATCGAAGAGAAGCTGGTACCCAGGCTGACTGCCTACCGGACACAATGGCGGCGCAGTGTCCTGTGGGCCGATGCTGCGATTGCCGGTGTCTTCGCCGTGCTCGCAGTCGTTGCGGCAGGCTGGCTGGGCATGCGGGATGGCTGGCAATGGAGTGCGCCTGCCTGGTGGGAGGGGGCGACAGGCAACATCGCCTGGTCGCTCATCGCGCTCGCGGCCGTCGTGATCCTGTTCGGCTTCCTGCACTTGAGGGCGCGCAAGCTGATGGCCGGACGCATACTCCGGCTGATCGACAGGCAATTCGCCCCGGGAATCGAGCGTGGCCGTCTGCGCAGTGCCTTTATCTTCAACACCCGCCCGTGGGTCAGCCTGTTCAGGCGCCTGCCGCTGGGCTGGAACGCACGCACACGCAAACGTCTGCGCAAGGTCATTGCCGAGGCCAATGAAAATGTACAGGTCCTCAATGACAGTTTCACGGATCCGTCCGGCAGTGTTGCGCCGCACACCCGGGCGGCCGTGCCGCTGTCCGTGGTCAGTCCCGAAACAGACCAGCAGGAAAGGACTCCCCCGAAACCGGCGGCCGGCTGACACGGCCCGCCAAATACCGTATCTGCGCCGGTAGTTGTATCGAGTTTCCATGCCAATCGTGTTGCCGTCCACGCCCGGTTCGACTATTCTCAATTAAAACAAGTTCTTATTATATGTGCGCCCGGGGATGACCGATGAGGAAGCCGGTCCCGACCTGCGGACAGCCGGAATGGTATTGAAGAGTAAGCATGACAGGTAATCAGGGCGATTCCGGAATGGAGTGCATTGACGCCGCCGACCGGCAGCGCGTTGCCGCGCTGCTGTCCCGCCATACCCCGGAGCATGGCAAGGCGCTGAGCCTGGCCATCGAGACCGCCTGTCATGCCCATCACGACCAGCTGCGTAAATCCGGCGAGCCCTATTATCTGCATGCACTGGCCGTGGCCGAAATTCTTGATGAACTCAAGCTGGACTATGAAACCCTGGTGGCCGCCGTGTTGCATGATGTCGTCGAGGACACGTCGACGACACTCGGTCAGGTGGGCGATGATTTCGGACCGACCATTGCCCGTATGGTTGATGGCGTCACCAAGATGGAACGCATCGGTGAATTTCGTCAGCAGGAAAGTGTCCTGCACAAGGATGCCGAACAGGCCGAGAGCCTGCGCAAGCTGTTGCTGGCAATGGCCGAAGATGTTCGCGTTGTTCTCATCAA
>JABDRC010000263.1 GCA_013041945.1 Halobacteria archaeon | reverse complement strand
CTGTATGTCCGCGCATACAAGTTGACTGACGGGAAGCTGATTACCGGCCATAAATTTCCGGTGTCTGCGTAAGGGGAAATATTATGTTATGTACACGGACTCATTGCAAAAGCAAGTGGCTAGAGCTGCGTGGAATGACCATCCCCATACATCAGGGCTTCCGTTTTTAAATTCACTCTGACAGGAGAGTAGTAGATGTCACATAAACAGTGTAAGACAGCTTTGGCTGCCGGTTTCATTGGTATGTCGGTAGCAACTGCCCCCGCCCTTGGCGGAATTACCGTTTACAAGGGGGATAATGGTGAATACGTTAAGATCGGCGGGCGTATACAGCTACAATACAATTATTCAGACCCTGATGGGGGTCCGTCAGAGGACGATGTTATCTTCCGGCGTCTGCGGCCCTATGTCGAGGGCAGTCTGCATCCCGACTGGAAAGGTAAGTTCCAGATTGATTTCGGCAAGGCAGATGATGACAATGAGGTTGCCATCAAGGATGCCTACCTGCAGTACAAGGGTTTTGACAACATGAAGGTGACCGTGGGTAATGCCAACTTCCCGTTTTCGCGCGAGTTTCTGACATCCTCCAAGAAGCAGCAGCTGGTCGAGCGCACCTTTGTCGGCGACCACAATTACGGTACCCCGGACCGCAATGTCGGTTTGCATCTGACCGGCCACAGTGCGGACAAGAAGATCACCTGGGGTGCCTCGGCCACTTCCGCCTCGATCGATCCGTCGTCGGATAACCATGAACTGGACTTCGATACACCGGTGAATGACAAGGATGACTGGAACGAGGGCTGGATGTTTGGCGGTCGTGTGGATTTCCATCCGTTCGGTCTGCTGAAATTCTCGCAGGGTGATTTCAAGGGTGAAACGAAGGCCACCATCGGCGTGGCGGCATTTACCTGGAACAACGATAACGATAACAACATATCGCCAACTGAAGATGTTGATTCGGTTACCGGTTACGAAATCTCCGGCGCGTTGCGTATGGGCGGTTTTTCAGTCGATGCCCAGTACAACATGTTCGATGCGGAACTGATCGACCCCGGTGTCACCGAGGGCATTTATGTCAACAGCGATACGGAGCTGGAAAACTGGGCGATCGAGGGTGGCTACATGGTCATCCCGAACAAACTCGAGATCGTCGCCGGCTACCAGTCGCAGGACGCCGATGGCTATACCACGGAGTGGAATCGTACTTCACTGGGCGCCAATTACTTCTTCAAAAAGCATGACATCAAGATTCAGGCGTCCTGGCGCATGAATGAGGACGTTGAGGGTGTTGCAGGTGATGATGAGGATGAGTTCTTTCTGCAAACGCAATACGTCTTCTGAGGATTGCGGGTTTTGGTTCCCACTGAAGAGCCGGACTACCTTGTCCGGCTCTTCACGTGGTTATAAAAAAAGCCTGGGCGGAATGGCGTGGTCTATGCCATAAGTTTCTGGTTTTGACTGATGGTCGATGTTCAATGGCGGGTTCAACTGGTGAGCGCAACACTTTATCTTTCAATCCTTGCCCGGTTCCGGGCCAGGAGTCCGATTCTATAAAGTAATTCTCCAAAGGACGGGAACCGCCCTTTCCAGTCGTCAAGCCACTGCTCATATTATCAATGGCTTAACGACAGAAACTGACCCGATCCGGTCCTACACCAACCGCTAATATAAACAATCGCTTAGCGGCGACTGCCGACCCAACCAAGACGTTTAGCCGTTTCTTGTATTAGCGGTGCGTAGCAGACTGGTGACGACTCATTCAGTCAATCACGGTTTCTTCAACGCACTTTACAACTAAGTATCTATTTAATCATGTCAGTGCCAGTTGAGAGCGCTGCCGAGGAGGCGGACATATACCGCCCGTCGGTGACGACATATTGAAGATTGAAGAGGAAGGCCGATCAAATAATCGGCCAATTGAGTTTAAAGACTCCCCGCGCTGCTAGCGACCCCAGATGTCCGCCTCTTGTGCTGCTTTGTACTTGATCCGTGCCCGGCAAACCATGGCTCACACTCCATTTTTTTGAGTATAGATAAAGTGTTGCGTTCACCAGTCGAAGGCGCCACCTAAAGCGGGCATTCAGAGTTGAATATATGGCGGCAGAATTGGCAGGTTTTTGCATCGATCACGTTGAAGAAGCGAGGCAAAGGGCTGTTAAATAAACGTGGACTTAAGGGAAAAGGGATCTTATTCTTATTCAGTGTTTTTAAATGATTTCCGCCTCCAACTTCCCTGGATCCTGGCGAGCACCGCGGGATATTGAGCACCTGTTATTGAGAGCACGTGATTGATTACATCAGCCAAAGCAGGAACAATCCCGCGAAAACCATTTGTAGCCTTGGAAAAAGAAGATGTTGCATCAGGATAAAAGGAATATTCTGAGTAACCAAATGCACATATCTGAAAACACAGCGCCGGGTTTTTTCCCCTGGCTTATGGGGGCACTCAAGAACATCCTCAGAACCTTCGGTTTATCTGAAAGAAGGAGTGTAATTGACCCACCGAAGGAACCCGACAACCACGCAGAGCAACCAGCTTTCTCTGGACGATGTATCGTGTTTTCCGACACCGATAACTGCGTGAAATCACTCAAGTATACATTGCGTTTCGCCGGAATCCTCAACGAGAAAGACGAGCTCACAGACAATTTGAAAGGGATAAGTATCTTTCATACCGGTGACATGATTGGCAAGAAGAATCCTGATCCTTCTGTTGTGGAATATTGGCAAACACTTCATCAAGATGCCCTCGCAAAGGGATGCCATGTCAAGCTCATAGTGGGTAATCATGAGCAAGAAATCTGGCAAAAGATCATGGCAGGCGAAAAATATGGAATGCAGGCGGAACAGGTCCATTGGCTCAACGAGTTCATTGAGAGCCTGGATTTATTCCACGTCGCCGGTCCTATCCTTTTTATGCATGGTTATCCGACACTTGAATTCTTGCAGGCATTGCTGCACTTTAAAGAGGTAACAGGTAAAGACCTGAATTGTTTTAATACTGATCACTATAAAAGAGCACTCATATCTGTTGATGCTATGAGGCAATACTCCTATGTAAGAGAAAGACGGCAAACACACTATTTACTTTATGATGTGGCGGATGCAAGCCGCTACTACAAGAAACAAGGACGAGACGTTGGTGCTGTTCTTGCGCAGCTGAAGATCGATATTGTTGTACACGGACATAGGCCACAGCGTTCCGGCGTACAGGCAGACTACGAGTTTGGCAAGTGGATCCCAAAGGTCAGAATGATAGGGAACGATACTATGGTGAGAAGTAGTGGAATTGGCGCGACCGTCATCAGGGTGGCATCAAGCGGGGCTGTAGATATAGATTTCATTAATAAGAAAACAGAATCTGAAAAACTTCGCAGAAAGGTACGAGAAGTTCTCATGGAGCCGCTTATTTCTTCCTCCGCGAGCAGCCTCACCAGCCCTAAAGACGCAGAAATTAAATCCGCCACGCAAGGGTAGCTTCTTGACAAGAAGTTGCTTAAATATTTCACGCATGATTACAGCCCTTTCTGGGACTGCTTTCTTTCGAGCTGTATGTCTGGAGTTGGCCGGTTCAAGACCTCCCAAAAGATGGATGACTGGATTCCCGCCTTCGCGGGAATGACTGAAGTTGGCCGCTCACGGAAGTACCCCGGAAAAATACCCGGGTAATTTTACCAGGTGACCAGAAACGACTCTGGCCAGACGTTTATACTCCTTAAATATTGACAATCACTAAAGAGCGACAGCAGAGACGTTGATGTAATTGAATATTTCATTTAACCGGCAAAGACAGATCAATTGTTCCCGTATTACAGACCGTACGCGGCGTGTGCAGTTATCCTGTCAATGCCCGAATTTCCTGACTGCCATGGAATACGGGGACTAGAAACCCGGCATAACAGAACACAATGCTGTCGTATGGCAATTATTGTTTTTAAATATGCGCTGGCGTATCGCAATGGAAATACCGATTCGCTATGCTTCTACAATGCCGTCTGATAATAACAGTGCCCCGATTGCCACGCGTTTTCGCGGTTTTCTGCCGGTTGTCATCGATATCGAAACGGCCGGCTTCAACGCAAAACGCGATGCCATCCTCGAAATCGCCGCCGTCACCCTGGACCTGGACGAGCAAGGTGTACTCAGCCGCTGCGAAACCATTGCCGCACACGTGGAACCCTTCCCCGGCGCCAACCTTGACCAGGAATCACTCGACTTCACCGGGATCGACCCCTACCACCCGTTTCGCATGGCCAAACCTGAACGCGAGGCCCTGGATTCGATCTTCAGGCCCGTCCGGCAGATGATCCGGGACACCGGCTGCAGCCGCGCGGTACTGGTCGGGCACAACGCGGCCTTCGATCTCTCGTTCCTCAATGCGGCCGTCACCCGCACCGGCATCAAGCGCAATCCGTTTCACCCGTTCAGCACCTTCGACACCGTGCCGCTGGCCGGCATGGCCTACGGCCAGACGGTACTGGCACGGGCGGTGGAAGCGGCCGGTTATGCGTGGGACAATGACAAGGCCCACTCGGCGATTTACGATACCGAGCGAACGGCCGACCTGTTTTGCACTATCATGAACCGCTGGAACGAATTCATGCTGCGTGATGCGACGCAAGATCCTCCTGACACCACCAACGAAGGCACAGAATAATGTCCACGACACCCGACCTGAAAGAGCAGATTCTCCAGTCTCATGCCGGCCTGATTCATCGCGTCGTCATGCACTGCAATAATCCCGGCTCCGTCCCGGATATCGAGCAGGTCCTGCAACAGGCCGAGGAAAACGACTGGACACAGCTGGTTGCCACCATCCGCAGCATCATCTCCGGCAGTCGTGAGGAATCACTGCTCGCCGGCCTCGACAACGAGGACGGCATCATTGTCGAGTCCATCCTCAAAGGCCTGCAGGATGCCGGCACCCTGCCCGCCCTGGAGACCGACATCGATTCCACCATGGCCGCGCCCGGCATCGCCGGTCTCGTGCATGCAGCGCGCAACGGCAACGTGCAGGCCCTGCAGATCATCGCCAACATGGCCAAACAGATGCTCGCGGCCGGTGGCGACATGGGTATCCTGTCCGGCCGCATTCGCCCCCTGATCGAGGGTGAGCGGGATCCGGACAAGCTGACCGAGAAAATGTCCGACAAGGGCCAGAAACTGATGCTGGACATCGTCGAGGAACTGATCAAGCTGGAGGCCAGCTGAGATCTGTTAGAAGGCAGGAGCGCACCGCACGAGGTACATGGACAAGGCTGCGAAGCGGCCTTGTAGTTCCCACCGCGGAAGGCATGGATGCCGTGAGCGGCGCCGCGATTTCCCAAAAAATCGCGGATGCGATCCGCTCCTGCAGCGCGATACTTGCTTTAGCCTGCCGCACCGTCAACCGCAGCGGCCACCATCTTCTGCAACTCACCTTTCTGGTACAGGTCGAGCGTGATATCGCAACCGCCGACCAGTTCGCCGTTGATGTAGATCTGCGGGAATGTCGGCCAGTTCGCATAACGCGGCAGGTTCTCGTAGACCTCCTGATCGGCGAAGATATTCACGTGCGCGAAATCCTTGCCGCAGGCGGCCAGCGCCTGCGCGGCGCGGCTGGAATAGCCGCATTGCGGTAATTGCGGCGTGCCTTTCATGAAGATAACCACCGGGTTTTTTTTCACTGCATCGTCGATGCGGTCCATGATGTCCATTGTCTGTACCTCGTTATCAGGCGAAATGATGTTTTCCGAATACCTGACAGTTTAACTCGGGATTATTGCAAATAAACACTACCCATCAGGGGATATATCCACGTTGCGCTGCAGCCAGAATTCCAGTAATGCGAGGTGCCACAGCTTGCTGCCCAGCAGCGGCGTATGCGCCTGCTCCGGGCTGTTCAGCAGCGCCTCGACATAGGTACGCTGGAACAGGCCGCGCTCCCGGCATGCCCGCGAATCGAGTACGTCGCGCATAAAGGCCAGCGTGCTGCCGCGCACATACTTGAGCGAGGGCACCGGGAAGTAGCCCTTGGGACGGTCGATGACCATATTCGGCAACAGGTCACGCGCAATGACCTTCAGCGGGTGCTTGCCGCCGGACTTCAGCTTGATCTCGGGCGGCATACAGCTGACCAGCTCCACCAGCTCCTGGTCGAGAAACGGCACCCGCGCCTCCAGCCCCCAGGCCATGGTCATGTTGTCCACGCGCTTGACCGGATCGTCGACGATCAGCGTCGTCACATCAAAGGCCAGCACACGGTTGAGGAAGCGCCGGTGGTGCGAAGCCGCCAGCCCGTGCGCCAGCATGGGCGTGGTGTAGTCCGGACCGTGGTAGCGACCGGTCACCGTCATCTGCAGTTCATCATGCGAGCGGTCAAAGTACAGGTGACGAAAGCGCTCGACATCCGCGCCATGCTCGGCCTGCATCTGCCGGTACCAGAAGTACCCGGCAAACACCTCGTCGGCGCCCTGCCCGCTTTGCACCACCTTGACCTCCTGCGACACGCGCTCGCCGAGCAGGTAGAAGGCGACCGAGTCCTGCCCGACCATCGGTTCGGACATATGGTCGACGGCTTCCGGCAGGCGCGACAATACCTCTGCATTCGGAATATGGATCCGGTGGTGTCGCGTGTCATACAACTCGGCGACCAGGTCCGAGTATTCGAACTCGTTGCCCTTTTCCTCCGGCTCATCCTCGAAGCCGACCGAAAAGGTTACCAGTTCGCTGCAGCCCGCTTCCGCCAGCAGCGCCACCAGCAGGCTGGAGTCCAGGCCGCCCGACAGCAGTATGCCGACCGGCACGTCGGCAATCACACGCCGCCGTTCCACCACGCGCTTCAGCACCTCGTGGGTGGCCTCGATCCATTCCCATTCATTCAGGCCGTTGCGACAGGCAAGTGCATCCAGCTGCCAGTAGCGACGCAGCGTCTTTCGCCTGTCCGGGTGCAGCGTCAGGCTGTGGCCCGGCGCCAGCTTGCGCAGTCCGCGCAACAGGGTACGCGGTGCCGGCACCAC
>JABDRC010000253.1 GCA_013041945.1 Halobacteria archaeon | reverse complement strand
GGCGGGCTTTTCGCAGGGCGGTGCCATCGTGCTGCATACCGGCCTGCGTCACGCCGGGCGCCTCGGCGGGATCCTCGCACTCTCCACCTACCTGCCGCTGGCGGAGACACTGCCCGGGGAGCGCAGTGCCGCCAACGCGGACATCCCGATCATGCTGGCGCACGGCGAGCAGGACCCGCTCATACCGCTGGCGCTGGCATCGGCCTCGCGCGACCGGCTGCAGGCGCTTGGCTACCGCGTTGACTGGCGGACCTACCCGATGCCGCATGCCGTCTGTCCGGCCGAAGTGGCGGATATTCGGGGATGGCTGCATAACCTGCTGCAGGATTGAACCGTCGGTACGAGCGGACGTTGTCCGCGAACAAACCGGGCATTAATATTCGCGCGTACCCGCGCTCCTACAGCAAAAAATAGCCGCGCATGCACTCGTTGCCTGTCTGTAAACCTAGCTCACCACCTTCCAGGAGCCGTCCGGCTGCCGGCATGCCGTGCCATAGGCCGTCTCGCGCCGTCCTCCGACCACCACGTCGGTGGTGTACTCACGGCAGTACTGACCGTTGCCGGTCTGGTATGTCCGGGTCGGCGTCATGGTGTAGTTATTGCCGGTGTTCGGATTTTGCCAGTGTGAGGGCTCGTGGGTCCGGTTGTATTCCAGGCTCTGGCCGGCCTTGAGCCGGTCGGTGTCGTCCATGCTGCGGCCGACAGCGCCACCGATAAAGGTGCCTGCGATGGCCCCGACCACGGTCGCCACGTCCTGACCGCTGCCGCTGCCGACCTGGTGGCCGGCGACGCCGCCGAGGATGCCGCCGACAACCTGGCCGGTTTGTTCGTTGGTACAGGCCGTGGTGCCAAGTGCCAGGGTGATGGCGCCGGCCAGAATCAGAATCCGTGTGTGCATGTCAATCTCCGTCAGGTATCCATAATTTCTACTAACGCAGGACAACGGAATTGGTTAACCGTCCAGGGTTGACGCGCAGGGGGCTGTGGGAGTGGCCGGATATAACCAGCCGGATCAGCAGGATAATGCCTACAGGGCGACGGTCCGGCCGCTGTCGCCCTGGCCGGCCTCGGCCAGCGCCTGTTCGGCGCGTTCCAGCAGGGAGTCGGCGTCATCGTGTGACTGGCAATCGGTGATGCCGTAGCAGGCTACCAGCTGCTGTGCTTCACTGTCGTTCATGTGGTCCAGCTTGGCCGCCAGTTTTTCCACCAGCTCCAGGGCGGCATCGCGCGTGGTTTCCTGCAGTACCAGGATGAAGGCCTCGCTTTTATTGAGGCCCACCAGGTCCGCCCAGCGCGTCTGGTCGCGCAGCAGCGCGGTAATGTCCTTGAGTGCGCTGCTGCGATCGGTTGCTCCCGAGCTGACGGACAGGGTAACGATCGACAGCGGGTTGTTGTAGCGGCGACTGCGTGCAACCAGTGGTGCCAGCGATACCAGGATGCCGCGCCGGCTGAGCAGGCTGCCGATACGGGAATCGTACAGGGTCTGTTCGTCGAGCTCTTCCCGCAGGGCGTCGCGCTCGTGCCGGAGACGCAGCTTTTCAGTGATGTCGGTGTAAAAACGTGCCTGGATACCCGCCATGTCGATGACATCGACCGCCAGCCAGCGCTCTTCGCCGTCCGGCATGATCCAGTTGATAACGGTGCTGGTGCCCAGCAGGGGCTGCAGCAGGCCCGCGTCGAGGACAGGATCGACAGCACTGTCTGCGTCGGCGCCGACCAGTGTGAGGAAGGCACGATTGCAGCCGCGCAGTGTGCCGGTGTTTTCCAGCAGCAGCACGGGTTGCGGCGACATGTCCAGCAGCAGCAGGGCTTCCTGTGGCGAGATGTCTGTCATGGATAGGCTGGTGTTACGGGCATATGTGCATTATGACACCTGTTAACGGACGACCGCTGCCTGTCTTTAATCGCGGACACCGTTGCATCAAAGCCGCGCGCGCGCGGCCGCGGCCGCCGCACGAACCTGTTGCGGCGCGGTGCCGCCCGCGTGATCGCGTGCCGCCATGGAGCCTTCCAGTGTCAGCACGCTGAAAACATCGTCCTCTATCATGCCGGAAAATGCCTGCAGTTCGTCCAGTGTCATATCAGCGAGATCCTTGCTGTTGTCCACTCCGAAGCGCACCGCACGGCCCACGATTTCGTGCGCGTCGCGGAATGCAATGCCCTTGCGAACCAGGTAATCGGCCAGGTCGGTCGCTGTGGAGAAACCCTGGCGCGCGGCGGCCTGCATGTTTTCACGCCTGATCCCGATCGCCGGCATCATGTCGGCGAACACGCGCAGCGAACCGCGCAGCGTGTCGACGGTATCGAACAGCGGTTCCTTGTCCTCCTGGTTGTCCTTGTTATAGGCCAGCGGCTGGCCCTTCATCAGCATCAGCAGGCCGACCAGGTGTCCGGTCACACGGCCGCTCTTGCCGCGCACCAGCTCGGGCACGTCCGGGTTCTTCTTCTGCGGCATGATGCTGGAGCCCGTGCAGAAGCGGTCGGGGAGTTCAATAAAGTCGAATTGTGCCGATGACCAGAGTATCAATTCCTCTGAAAACCGCGACAGGTGCATCATGATCAGGGCGGCCGCTGCGCAGAACTCGATGACAAAATCCCGGTCGCTGACGGCGTCCAGCGAGTTGGCTGCCGGCGAGTCGAACCCCAGCAACCCGGCGCTGAATGCCCGGTCGATCGGAAAGCCGGTGCCGGCGAGCGCGGCCGCGCCCAGCGGCATGCTGTTGACCCGCTTGCGGCAGTCGAGCAGGCGCTGATGGTCGCGCTCCAGCATCGCCTCCCAGGCGAGCATGTGATGTCCGAAGCTGACGGGCATGGCCACCTGCAGGTGCGTGAAACCCGGCATGATGGTGTCGGCCTCGCGCTCGGCCAGCCCGACCAGCGCGAGCTGCAGGCGGCGCACGGCCGCTGCGAGGTCATCGATTTCATCGCGCAGGTAGAGGCGCAGGTCGGTCGCGACCTGGTCGTTACGCGAGCGGCCGGTATGCAGTTTCTTGCCGGTTTCACCGATGCGCTCGATCAGCCGCGCCTCGATATTCATGTGAATGTCCTCGAGGCCGACCGACCAGCTGAACTCACCCTGTTCGATCTCCGTGCGGATCTGCTCCAGGCCGTCGACGATTTCCGCGCTTTCCTTCTCCGTTATGATGCCGACATGCGCCAGCATGCGGGCATGCGCAATCGAGCCCGTGATGTCGTGCCGGTAGAGCCGCTGGTCGAAGCCGATCGATGCGGTGAACTCCTCGACGAATGCATCGGTCGATTCCGTGAAACGCCCGCCCCAGGGCTTGCTTGTGGTGTCGTCAGTCATGGTTAGAGCCAGTCCGTCTGTTGCCGCGCAGTATAACGAATCCTGTGAAACAGGGGGCAGAGTCTGTCGGGTAAAAATGGGGACCGGGACAGGCCACGTTTTTTCTACCGCCTGCGCTGCCATGCTCCTGTCACTGCGGGGATGTAACGGACAAAAACGTGGTCTGTCCCCGTTTCTCGACTGGGACGGGAGCAAAGCGCGGCAAATGACCGGAAAACCGTGGTCTCTCTCCTCTTTTCCCGCTTGCAACCGGGTGATGCAGGGATGAAACTCGGCGTCATGTATATGCGCCAGCCGACCGATCAGCGCGGTATCGAGCAGCTCGAGCGCTGCTTCCTGCCGAATTTCTGCGATGTGCGCATGGTGTTCGTGGTGGTCATCATCGCGGAGCTGCTGGCCCTGATTATTACCCTGGTCAGCCCCGGTGTGCTCGATGATCCATGGGGCAACCTCGGCATGATCTCGCTGTTCATGCAGTGGATCGCGCTCACCAGTGCGGCCGTGCTGTGCATTGGCCGGTCGCTGCTGTCGCGGCTGGAAAATACCGCGGCCGCAGTGGTCAGCTACCTGCTGGTGCTGCTGGTGACCGCGGTGGTCAGCGAGCTGGCCTTCAGATTGATGGTGCACAGCGCACTGTTCCCGGAGATCACGGTCGACGATCATGCGGTGTTCCTGCTGCGCAGCCTGACCATCAGTACCGTGATCTCGGCCATTGTGCTGCGTTACCTGTATATACAGTTCCAGTGGCGCGAGCAGCTGAAGACCGAGGCCAGCGCGCGCGTGCAGGCCCTGCAGGCGCGCATCCGCCCGCACTTCCTGTTCAACAGCCTGAACACCATCGCGTCACTGACGCGTTCCGATCCGGCACTGGCCGAGACGGCCATCGAGGACCTGTCAGACCTGTTTCGTGCGTCTCTGGACAGCAACCATGACCAGACCACGCTGGGTGAAGAGCTGACAGTGGCGCGGCGTTATCTGAATATCGAGTCACTGCGACTCGGCGTCCGCCTGTCGGTGGCCTGGGACCTGGATGACCTGTCGCTGGAGACGGCGGTGCCGCCGCTGATCCTGCAACCCCTGCTGGAGAACGCGATCTATCACGGCATCGAGCCGTTGCCGCAGGGCGGCATCATTCATATCGCGGGCCACAGCCAGGACGGCAACCTGGAAATCGTCATCAGCAACCCGGTGGCCGGGATCAGCAAGCGTACCTCGGGCACGAGAATCGCCCAGGAAAATATTCGCCAGCGGCTGCAGATCGCGTTTGGCGCGCAGGCGGATCTGCTCACGTCGATGTCTGACGGTGTCTATACGGTGACGCTGAAAATGCCGGGGGCAGCTAAACAGTGAAAGTACTCATCGTCGATGACGAGGCACCGGCACGGACACGCCTGGAAGGCATGGTCGGTGACCTGGACAGCTGCACGGTATGCGGGCTGGCGGCGAACGGCGGCGAGGCGGTCGAACTGGCATCGGCACACCAGCCGGATGTCGTGCTGATGGATATCCGCATGCCGGGTATGGACGGCCTGGAGGCCGCGCATCACCTGCAGGCCATGGAACAACCGCCGGCGATCATATTTACCACGGCCTATAACGACTATGCCCTGCAGGCCTTCGATATGCACGCCGTCGATTACCTGCTGAAGCCGGTGCGACAGGAGCGTCTGATCGAGGCGCTGATGCATGCACAGCGCATGACGCGCATACAGATTGCCGCGCTGGACGAGGCGGATGAAGATCACGCCGCGCGTGACCGGATCTGCGCGCGCGTTCGCGGCAGCCTGCAGCTGGTACCGGTTGAGGATATCCGTTACTTCCAGGCAGACCAGAAATACGTCACCGTGTGCACGGCGGACCTGAGCGTGCTGATCGAGGAAACCCTGAAGGCACTGGAAGACGAGTTTACCGACAGCTTTGTGCGCATTCACCGCAATGCACTGGTCGCACGCCGTTATATAACCGGCATGGAGAAGGATGACGAGGGGCGCGCGTGTGTGTGTCTGGCCGGTGTCGAGACCACGCTGGAAGTCAGCCGTCGCCACACCGCGCTCATCCGCAAGCTGGTCAAGGCGCTCGAAAAGAAGGGATAAAACCGCCTGCCACGCCCGTTCCGGGTGCACACCGGCGCTGCTAGCGCTGGCGGTTCTCCAGACAGGATACCGGCCACAGCGAAGCATCAACCCCGCGTACTTTCATCAGTGCGGTCTCGATGCAGTCGTCGAGATAACCGCCGAACAGTTCCGGTGTGTTGATGCCGAGCATGCGGTCGGTCAGTTCCGTACCGTTACTGTCAAGGAACAGCATGGTGGGTGTGACGAACACCTTGTAGTCATCGGACAGTGCCGTGGCGTCGCGCCGCCGCCCGCTGAAATCCCTCAGCCGCGAACCGTTGTCCAGGACCACCTTGCGGATAATGACACGGTCCCCGTATTCACCGCTGAGCAGCATGGGCTCGAGAAAATCCTCTTCCAGCAATTCGCAATAGTCACAGTCGATGGCCGAAAATACCAGCAGGATCGGCAGGCGCCGGCTGTCGGCAATCCCGGCATCGGCCTGCAGGTCACTGCCCACAGGTACCGCCACGCCGGCCTGTGCGATAGATAATATGCTGTAAAATAAAGCACATACTGGCAGAATGGCCTTGTATAATCGTTCCATCATTTGTCTATTAAGAGGTCCGGGACAAACCGATGTCAACCGATCCGTTGCGAATTGCGACCCGCAAAAGCCCGCTGGCCCTGTGGCAGGCGGAACACGTGCGCCAGCGCCTGCAGACGCTGCACCCCGGACTGGAGGTCGAACTGGTGACCATGACGACGCAGGGCGATCGTGTGCTGGACAGTCCGCTGGCCAAGATCGGCGGCAAGGGCCTGTTCGTCAAGGAACTGGAAAACGGCATGCTGGAGGGGCGTGCCGATATTGCCGTGCACTCCATGAAAGACGTGCCGGCCGAGCTGCCGGCCGGGCTCGGGATCGGTGCAATACTGGAACGCGAGGACCCGCGCGATGCGTTTGTGTCAAACAGCTTTACCGGTATCGACGACTTGCCGCTGGGCGCGCGTGTCGGTACATCCAGCCTGCGACGCCAGTGCCAGCTGCGCGCGACCCGGCCTGACCTGGAAATACTCGATTTGCGCGGCAACGTGAATACCCGCCTCGCGAAACTCGATGACGGTGACTACGATGCCATTGTGCTTGCCTGTGCCGGACTGAGACGGCTCGGCATGGAGGAACGCATTACCCGTGCGCTCGATCCGGAGGCCATGTTGCCGGCGATTGCACAGGGCGTCATCGGTATCGAATGCCGCAGCGGTGATACACGTATTGACGGCCTGATTGCCGGCCTGAATCACCCGTACACAGCCACGAGTACGGCTGCCGAGCGCGCCATGAACGCGCGCCTGGCAGGTGGTTGCCAGGCGCCGGTCGCCGGTTACTCGGAGCTTGATGAAGATTTGCTGCACCTGCGCGGCCTGGTGGGCTGGCCGAATGGCAGTGACACGGTGCGCGGAGTTATCAGCGGCCCGGCGGCGGATGCCGCGGACCTGGGCGAACAGCTGGCCGAAGACCTGCTGGCGCGCGGTGCCCGGGCCATCCTGGATAAACTCCTGCATGACTGAACCGATGCGCGTGCTGGTAACGCGACCGGCCGGGCAGGCGCAGGGCCTGTGCGATCTGATCGAGTCCGGCGGCGCCCGCGCGATCCACCTGCCTGTGATCGAGATACTGCCGTCGAATGACGCGAACGCGTTGAGTGCGGTCATCGATTCACTCGACCGGTTCGATCTTGCCGTGTTCATCAGCGTCAATGCGGTGACCACCGGCCTGGCTGCCATCCTGCGAGTGCGTGACTGGCCCGCTCATGTCATGCTGGCCACGGTCGGACCCGCCTCGCGCGCCGCGGTCGAGGAACTTGGCCTCAGCGTCGACCTGGTACCGGAACAGGTGTACAGCAGCGAAGGCCTGCTGGCGCTGGACGGGCTGCAGACCATGCGCGGCAAGCGTGTAGTCATCTTCCGCGGCAACGGTGGCCGCAACACCCTGCGCGACACACTCAATGCGCGCGGTGCAAGGGTGGAGTATGCCGAGGTCTACCGGCGTGCCTGCCCGCGTGAATCCGGCGAACTGCTGCAGCTGTTGCAGCAGGATGGC
>JABDRC010000247.1 GCA_013041945.1 Halobacteria archaeon | reverse complement strand
ATGTCCAGGCCCGAATCGGTTTCATCCAGGATGGCCAGCCTGGGTTGCAGCATGGCCATTTGCAGGATTTCATTCCGTTTCTTTTCGCCACCGGAGAAACCACTGTTGACACTGCGCTTGAGCAGTTTTTCGTCCATCTTGATGAGGCTCAGCTGTTCCCTGACATACTTCATGAAGCTCACGGCATCCAGTTCCCGCTCACCCCGAGCCGTGCGTATGGCATTGACGGCTGTTCGAAGGAACACCATGTTGTTGACCCCCGGCAACTCCACCGGGTACTGCATGGCCAGAAACAGGCCGGCATGCGCGCGCTCCTCGGTCGCCATGGCAAGCAGGTCAAGGCCATCGAACAGCAATCGGCCACCGGTCACCCGGTAATCCTCACGTCCGGCCAGTACGTGTGCCAGGGTGCTCTTGCCCGAGCCATTGGGCCCCATGATCGCGTGCACCTCACCCGGTTGAACAGCCAGTGACAGGCCCTTCAGGATGGGCTTGTCGTCGACATTTACCTGCAGATTTTCGATGTTGAGCATTGCTGACTCCTCTAGAATGAATGATACCTAGCCCACAGCACCTTCCAGGGTGACGTTGAGTAATTTCTGAGCCTCGACGGCGAATTCCATCGGCAGTTCGTTGAAAACCTCCTTGCAGAAACCGTTGACGATCAGGGCCACGGCATCCTCTTCCGACAGCCCGCGCTGGCGGCAGTAGAACAGTTGATCATCTCCGATCCTGGACGTGGTTGCCTCGTGCTCGACCCTGGCCGTCGGGTTGCGCACTTCCATGTACGGAAAGGTATGCGCACCGCAACGGTCACCGATCAGCAGTGAATCGCACTGGGTATGGTTGCGCGCCTGCTCCGCCTTCGGCGTCATGCGCACCAGCCCGCGGTAGGTGTTCTGTCCCTGTCCGGCGGAGATACCCTTGGAGACGATGGTGCTGCGGGTGTTGCGGCCCATGTGGATCATCTTGGTGCCGGTGTCGGCCTGCTGCCGGCCCTTGGTCACGGCGACCGAGTAGAATTCACCGATCGAATCATCACCGCGCAGGATGCAGCTCGGGTATTTCCAGGTGATGGCCGAGCCGGTCTCGACCTGGGTCCAGGATATGTGTGACCGGTCACCCCGGCAGTCGCCGCGCTTGGTCACGAAATTGTAGATACCACCACGACCCTCGCTGTCGCCCGGATACCAGTTCTGCACAGTCGAGTACTTGATCCTGGCATCCTCCATGGCGATCAGCTCCACCACGGCCGCATGCAACTGGTTCTCGTCGCGCATCGGTGCCGTGCAGCCTTCCAGGTAACTGACGTAACTGCCGGCCTCGGCCACAATCAGCGTGCGCTCGAACTGCCCGGTGTTGGACTCGTTGATACGAAAATAGGTGGACAGCTCCATGGGACAGCGGACGCCTTTTGGTACATAGACGAACGTACCGTCACTGAACACCGCTGAATTAAGAGACGCATAGAAGTTATCGGTATGCGGGACCACGCTGCCGAGGTGCTGCTGAATGAGCTCCGGGTACTGCCGGACGGCCTCGGAGATGGAACAGAAGATGACCCCGGCACGGGCCAGCTCCTCGCGAAAGGTCGTCGCCACCGACACGCTGTCGAACACCGCATCCACCGCCACGCCGGCCAGTGCCTTCTGCTCCTCGAGCGGTATGCCCAGCTTTTTGTAGGTCTCCAGCAGCTCCGGGTCCACCTCGTCCAGGCTCTTCGGCCCGTTGTCCCTGGGTTTGGGCGCCGCGTAATAGGAGATGGCCCCGAAGTCAATCGGTGGTCGCTGGACATGCGACCAGGCCGGGTCCTGCATGGTCAGCCAGTGGCGGTAGGCTTCGAGCCTGCGCTCGAGCATCCAGGCCGGTTCCCGCTTTCTGGTGGAAATCGCCTGAATAACCTCCTCGTCCAGTCCGGGCGGCAGGACGTCTGACTCGATGTCGGTGACGAAACCGTACTGGTAGTCATCACCCAGCGCCTCACTCACCGCTGTTTCCGGAGTCATGCGACACCTCGCTTCTCAAGGTACTGATTTTCCTTCAATTCAGGCCCTTCGCCCGGTTGCGTGCCGGCATGCCGACAGCGCAGCGCGGGCCGAACACCGTCGAGTCCGAAATGGCGCGCGCTGGTCTCGAGGAAGGACTGCAGCCCGGCCGGGAATTCGTGAATCCCGGTGGCCACCTCATCATGCTGTTTTAGTTCGTGCATAGGGATTTCCTCATGGTTACCAGTCATATTCCTGACTAAATTACTCAGGTATTATCGACATAGTAAATGACCAGGACAATCAACTTTTGTTCAAAAAATATTCGGCTGAACCTGATCTTTGTGGAGGCTGTCACGGCGCACCGGGCAGTCGTGCTGAATCCCGCGATTGCCGCATTTATACTTCGTTTTTTCCGATCTATTTGTATTTATTATTCGTATTTTATTTTGCCTGGATACGCCGTCTAATAGATTGCACAGAGGGTACAGGTTCGTACCCGGCGTACTTAGGGAGTCGAAGATGCAAACAGGCCTGTATCGACTTCATGAACGGGCTGGAACTGGATGATCCGCGGCTGATGGATAAAGCTGTGCCGGCCAACCGGACCTGCGGCCTAATGCATGCAGCATGACGCTGTTTCATCTACTGCCACATATGGCGGTAGTTAACTGCAAGATACACAGGAGTGATTAAATATGGCCATTATAGATGCGTTGTTATTCGGTTTCGTTGCCCTGCTGCTGGCCTTCAAGGTATTACTACTGGCCGCTGCGACAGTGTTGCTCGTCTTCAGCATGAGCAGGCGATTACGCAAACACAGTCCTGCACGACGGCAGGCTACTGCACGGACACACAGGCTCGACGTACTCGCCTGAATGCCCTTTAACATGAATAGTTCGATACGCGGCATGGGCATTTCCGTGGCTCGTTGCCACTGCAACTGACATGGGCCCTGGTCCCTGGACTGCCGCGGTGGTTCGTAACCCGGGGTAAAGTTACCCGATTGTAAAGCGAATGCATTCCCGGTAAACATGCTGTACTGTTTCAACGCTTTATTACAGTGTAAAAATACTGCCAAGGTAGTAACAGACCATGCCGAGCCTTAATTTCAAGCACCTGCGCTACTTCTGGGCGGTGGGAACCCACGACACTATTGCCCGTGCCGCCGAGGTACTGCATGTCACACCCCAGACCATCAGCGGTCAGCTGCGTGATCTGGAGGAACAGGTTGGCGCCAAGCTACTTCGCAAAAAGGGGCGTAACCTGGTGCTAACTGACACGGGGCGCGTCGTGTTCTCCTATGCCGACGAGATGTTTCGTCTGGGCAATGAGCTGGAGGACGTCCTGGAGGGGCGCACACCCGGTGTGGCGCTGACCCTGAACGTGGGTGTCGCCATGGTCGTGCCGAAGCTGCTGGCCTATCGGGTTTTGCAGCCGGTGCTGTCGATGCCGGAACAGGTACGCCTGGTTTGCCAGGAAGCCCCCCTCCCCGATCTGCTGGCGGAGCTGTCGGTCCACAAACTCGACCTGGTACTGGCGGACTGTCCGCTCAGTCCGACACTGAATATCCGCGCCTACAACCACCTGCTCGGTGAATCCGGCATCAGCTTCTATGCCGCCCGCCGGGGTGCCGCCAGATATCAACGCGACTTCCCGGCCTCCCTGCACGGCGCGCCCATGCTCATGCCAACTGCCAACAGTGCCTTGCGTCGCCTGCTCGAGCAGTGGCTCGAGCGCCAGGACATCAAACCGGTCATCGTGGCCGAGTTTGAGGACCGCGCACTGATGAAGGCCTTCGGCGAAGGTGGTGCCGGTATCTTCACCACCCCTACTACCGTGGAAGACGATGTGGTGACCAAGTACGGTGTACGCGTCATCGGCCGTGTTGATGATGTCAAGGAGCGCTTCTATGCCATCTCGGCAGAGCGCAGGATCAAACACCCGGCGGTGGCAACCATCACCGAGGCTGCACGCAACGAACTGTTTACTGCAGACTGAACAGTGTAATCAGGAACTGCATGTAGTTCATTTCAGCAACAGGTAACCCTTCGAAATATACTTACATTGAGTAGAAACATTTCGAATATTTATTCGCGGATTCGCTGGCTACACTATGAATGAGCACAACACACACGAGGAGTGTACCAATGCTGATAAACATTCATAGCCACGGCCTGTCAATTACCCATGCAATCAGGGAACGTGTCGACAAACGCATACGTTTCGCACTCTCCCGCATTAGCCATCGACTGAGGCGGGTCGATGTGAGACTGTCGGATCTGAACGGACCGCGAGGCGGCGTGGATAAACGCTGCCTCATCGAGGTGCGTATCAACCGGCATCCCCCGGTCATCGTCACTGATGTTCAGTCTGACCTGTACAGGTGCGTTGACCGCGCAAGTGCGCGTGCCCAGCGTACCGTCTTGCGCCGCCTGTCACTGGACAATCGCAGACACCATCCTGCGGCCATCCCGCAGGCATACTAGCGAGCAGGATGGCAGCGGCGCTGCGTCTCCTGTAGCCGGCCTGGCTCATCGCGCCGGTCAGGCCCTGTCGCAGGCAAGGCACCAGCGTTGCGGGCCGCACCATGCTGCCGCGGCAGTATAATACTCAGCAATATTCGATGTATAAAAGTAAAAAGATCGACTATTTATCGGGTTTCAGGTCCGCTACTGTTTATACCTGAGCAACATGTCCAGGATCATTCATCAACGCACACAGGAGTCAGGACCATGCCGTACAAATGGTTACAGGTTAAGGGCGACCCGTCAGTCAGGGACTTCCTGTTTCAGCAGTCCCGGGTCGAAAGTCTGTTTGACGGTGAGATCGATCGCGTGCATGCAATCGTCCACGAGTTGTTGGCGCGCAAGGGTGCCTTTCATGTGAAGATACACTATTCCTCAAGCCAGCTGACATGCTGGTTTGCAGACGATGCATACAGATACCGCGTCTATGTGAAAGAGGAAGTCCTGTCACCTGGCTTTCTTGACCAGTTTCGCGATTGCACCATTGATCATTTACAACCGCTCATCGATGACATGGATATGTCTGCGATACTCAAGGAGTTCAGGCGACTGAGAACAACCGATGAGACGATTTACCTGCGCAATGGTTCGGTTAACCGGGTGAATGGGCAGATCGGCATGACATTCTCCTGTGATGGTTCGCATTACATCGATCACAAAACTTTTTTCGAGAAACTCGATACGTTTGCGACGAGTGATGTGAAGGAGCAACTGTCCGCGTGCGCTTGATCAGGAGGAGAATTTGAAAATATTGACCGGATCACACAGCAGATGAAGGCGCCAGACCAGAAAACGAAAGAGAACGCAGGCCAGCAGCGTCGCCCTTTGATCGACTTTCTGGTCAGCGTCGTAATACCGTCTGTCATCCTGATGAAGTTCAGCGGGGATGACGCATTCGGTGCCTCTGGCGCCCTGATACTGGCACTTGCATTTCCGGTATGCTGGGGTGCACTGGAGTTTTACAGACACGACAGATTCAATTTTTTTGCCCTTCTCGGACTGGTCAGTGTCGCTCTCACCGGCGGGATCGGCTTGCTGCAACTCGATAAGGAATGGCTTGCACTCAAGGAAGCAGCAATA
>JABDRC010000014.1 GCA_013041945.1 Halobacteria archaeon | reverse complement strand
GCGCCCGGCGTTGGCGCGGCGATCCGGATGGGTCTTGTCGAAGCGCACTTCACCGCGGCGATCGGACTCGAGCCGCCGGTGCATGATACGGCGTTCACGCAAACCCTTGAACTGGCAGGCGCAGGTCCTGAGCGAGCAGCCTGCGAGTGGCAGTTCCGGGGCCTTGTCAAAGGGGAACTGCTGTCCGAACAATTGCCTGGACTCTGCACAGCCAGGCTGGCTGAGTTCCGCCCCCCAGAAAAACCTGTTTTCCTGCAAGTTTGCAAGCGAACCGGATTGAGCCAGCGATACGGATTCGCTGTGCGCGATCCGGCGCGCGCGCGAGGGTGTACGCCGGCTGCGTAACAGGATCATCACTCCGGCAACGATCACGACGCTGAGCAGAACAGTCAGGAAGATGGCCATATTGTTTCCACTAGAATCATCCCTGCTGTGATGGCTGGCACGGCGGGCGATAAAGCAATTCAGGACCCGTGTTTATTGCGTGCTGCAACCGATATTAATTCCTATTCTAGCGCAAACCTGAAACCCTGTGGGGTCTGCGGGCATTAAATGTTGATCAACCGTTATTTGCCTGCCTTCCCGGCACCTTATTGCTAGAATCACCCGTCTATGGATGTCTCCCGGATTATCGAGTCGCTGAACGATGCCCAGCGCGACGCCGTGTGCGCATCGGCCGATCCATTGCTGGTGCTGGCGGGCGCGGGCAGCGGCAAGACGCGCGTGCTGGTGCACCGGGTTGCCTGGCTGGTTGATGTGGAGGGCCTGTCGCCGTATTCGATCCTGGCGGTCACCTTTACCAACAAGGCGGCCGGGGAGATGCGCGGTCGCATCGAGCAGATGATCGCGGCGCCGGCCACCGGCATGTGGGTGGGTACCTTCCACGGGCTGGCACATCGCCTGCTGCGCACCCACTGGCAGGAGGCGCAGTTGCCGCAGGCTTTCCAGATCCTCGATTCACAGGACCAGCAGCGCCTGGTCAAGCGCGTCATCCAGGCCATGGAACTGGACGAGGCGAAGTGGCCGCCCAGGCAGATGCAATGGTTCATCAACAGCTGCAAGGACGAGGGCCGTCGGCCACAGCACATCGAGCATCGTAATGATCCCTATCTGAAACGACAGTTGCAGATCTACGAGGCCTACGAGGAACTGTGCCAGCGTTCCGGCCTGGTCGATTTTGCCGAGCTGCTGCTGCGTTCACATGAACTGTGGCTCAAATACCCGGCCTTGCTGGACCATTACCGACAGCGCTTTCAGCATGTCCTGGTGGACGAGTTCCAGGACACCAATACGATCCAGTATGCCTGGCTGCGCATGCTGGCGGGTGACAACGCACGCATCACCGTCGTTGGCGACGACGACCAGTCGATCTACGGCTGGCGCGGTGCGCGGGTCGAAAATATCCTGCGCTTCCAGAAGGACTTCACGAATACCCGCGTCATTCGCCTGGAACAGAACTATCGATCGACCGCAACCATCCTGAAGGCGGCAAACGCGGTGATCGACAACAATGCCGAACGAATGGGCAAACAGTTGTGGACGGAAGGCCACGACGGCGAGCCCATCAAACTGTATACCGCCTACAATGAACAGGACGAGGCGCGCTACGTGGTCGACTGTATCGAGGACCATGTCGACAAGGGCGGCATGCGCAGCGATGTCGCTATCCTGTATCGTTCGAACGCACAGTCGCGCGTGTTCGAGGAGCGGCTCATGCAGTGCGGTGTTCCGTACCGTGTGTACGGGGGCCTGCGTTTTTTCGAGCGTGCCGAGATCAAGGATGCACTGGCCTACCTGCGCCTGACGGCCAACCGCGAAGACGATGCCTCGTTCGAACGCGTCGTCAATCATCCGCCGCGCGGTATCGGCGGGCGCACGCTGGAGGCCGTCCGCCAGCTGGCAAAAGACAACGGGATCTCGCTGTGGCAGGCAGCGATTACCGTGGCGAACGAAAAGCTGCTGCCGGCACGCGCGTGCAACGCCATCATCACGTTCCTCAGGCTGGTCGATGATATTGCGGATGGCATCGATCGGCTGCCGCTGGGTGAGCAGGTCGACCATGTCATGCAGCCGAGCGGCCTGGTCGACCACTTCGCGAAGGAAACGGGCGAAAAGGGCCAGGCGCGCCTGGAAAACCTGCAGGAGCTGGCGAATGCCGCGCGCGAATTCGAAGCCGATCCCGACAGCGGCATGGACCCGCTGTCCGAATTCCTGTCGCATGCCGCGCTGGAGGCCGGTGAGGGGCAGGCCGATGCCTGGGAAGACTGCGTGCAGCTGATGACGCTGCATTCGGCCAAGGGTCTGGAGTTTCAGCTGGTGTTCCTGTGCGGCATGGAGGAAGGACTGTTCCCGCATCAGCGCTCGGTGGAGGAGGCGGGCCGGCTGGAAGAGGAGCGAAGGCTTTGCTACGTGGGCATTACCCGCGCGCGCCGGCAGCTGGTGCTGACCTGTGCAGAGCGGCGTCGCCTGTTCGGCTCCGAGACCTACTGTTTGCCCTCGCGCTTTATCGACGAGATCCCGAAAAAACTGGTCGACGTGGTAAGGCCGCGACCGGGTGTTTCCATGCCGCATACCTCGCAGCACGCTGCTGCCGACAGCTTCAAGAACACCACGGCTGGTGGTTTGCGCCTCGGCCAGCATGTGCGTCATGCCAGGTTCGGCGATGGAGTGATCATGAACTGTGAAGGGCAGGGGTCCAGCGCACGCGTGCAGGTCAACTTTTCGCGCGCCGGCACCAAGTGGCTGGTGCTGGCCTACGCCAACCTGGAAGCGGTCGGCGCCTGATGTTTTTCTTGCAAGCTGACTAGAAAAAATAAAACATTCGCCACAGAGAACACAGAGAAAATATATTCAGGAAAAAGGGCATTCTCCACGAGTGAAACAATCTTTTTGTCATTCCCGCCCCCGCCTTCGCGAGGCCAGGCTCCGGCGGGAGTCCGGTCTTTATATAAAAATATCTCGCGCCAGGACGTAAAGGCGCAGAAAAACAAAAAATATCACCACAGAGAACACAGAGTTCACAGAGAAAAATATAAGCGGAACCAGAGCGCTGCTCCCAAATGTAAAAAACCTCTTGTCATTCCCGCGCAGGCGGGAATCCAGTCATGATTACAAGCATGCAGTGTGAATTTATTCCACGTTGTAAAAAGGACTGGTATTGAGTCTCTGAGCATTTATTTGGGCTGGATTCCCGCCTGCGCGGGAATGACAATTATATTGTCAGTTTCTGATAACACTCCGACTGCAATGCCTCCAGACCAGAAAATCTGTGCTTCAACGGGCCAGATACTTATTTTCTCTGTGTGCTCTGTGGCGATTTTTTTGCGCCTTCGCGCGAGATGTCTTTATCAGGCCGACAAGCTGCTCCTGCAGATACATCGATTGCTGCAGTTATATAATTTACTGCGTCAGCGACAGGCTGCCGGCCGGGTCCGTGGGCGGTGCCAGCGGGCCGGGCAGGGTGTCGGGGCGTCCGATGAAATTGCCCTGTGCGCGGTCGACGCCTATTTCTTTCAGTATATGCAGGGTTTCCTCGTTCTCCACACACTCTGCCACGGTTTCCTTGCCGAGTGCGTGAGCGACCTGGTTCATGGACTCGACCATGGCCTGGTCGACAGAGCTGTGCGCCATGCCTTTAACGAAGGCGCCGTCGATTTTCAGCTTGTCCACCGGCAGGTGCTTCAGGTAGGCGAATGACGAGAAGCCGGAGCCGAAATCATCCAGTGCGAACTGGCAGCCGATGTCCTTCAGCGCAGTGATGAATTCCTCTGCGGCAGCCAGGTTCGCGATCGCCGCAGTCTCGGTGATCTCGAAGGTCACGCAGGAAGCCTCGAGCCCGGTGGAATCCAGCAGTTCGCGGATCAGCGGCAGCAGCGTGTCATCCTCGAAGGCCTTGCCGGACAGGTTAATGGAAAAGTTCGTGGCGTGTCCCTGCAGGTGCAGCGTATGCAGTTGCTCGATGGCGCGACGTACGATCCACCGGTCCACGCTGTGGATCAGGCCGAAGCGTTCCGCTGCCGGCATGAAGCCGCCCGGCAGGATAATCTGGCCGTCGTCGCAGACCATGCGTACCAGCACCTCATAGTCGAGCACCTCACCGCCGTCGGTGGCGATGATAGGCTGGTAGGCCAGCTGGAAGCGGTCATGCTCGAGCATGGCGCGCACCTGCGTGGCCCAGCTCATGTCGGCGGCCATGTCGGCCTTGTCCAGGTCGGCGGGATCGTACAGGTTGATACGATTGCGGCCCTGCTGCTTGGCGATATTGCAGGCAAGGTCGGCGTGCGACAAGACCTCGTCCGCAGAATGCATGTGGCGGTCTATCATGGCGATGCCGATGCTCGCGCTGACATTCCACGATTTGTCATTTTCGGTGAACGTGTAGTTGTCGCACAGCATGCGGAAGTTTTCCGCTGCACGAAGTACATCGTTACGATCTATGTTGTACAGGAGCAGCGTGAATTCGTCGCCGCCGAAACGTGCGATCAGGTCGCCGTCGCGCACGTGCGCCGATAGCAATGCACCGATGTCCACCAGCAGCCGGTCACCTGCAGCATGCCCGAGCGTGTCATTTATGTACTTGAACTGATCGAGATCGATATAGAACAGCGCACAGGTCAGGCCGCTGCGTGCAACACGTGCCACTGTGCGTTCGAGTTCTTCCTGGAAATAATTGCGGTTGAACATGCCGGTCATCGGGTCATGCTCGGCGTTGTAGGACAACTGGTGCTGGAACGCCTTCTGTTCGGTCACGTCACGCGTGGTGCCGCTGATGCGCAGCACGAAACCTGCCGGGTCCTTGTGCGAGCGCGCACTGAACTCGAGGAAGTGCGGACGGCTTTCGCTGTCCAGGTGCACTGTCTCGAACTGTACATTGTCCTTGCCGCGTATCAGCTGCCCGATGGCCTCACGGTCATGCGGGGGATGGTCCGGCGAGCGGAATTCATACAGGTAATGGCCGCGCATTTCATCCTGCGTAAAGCCATAGATTTCACTGCAGGCCGGGTTGACGTAGGTAAAGCGTCCATCGGTGTCGAGCGTCCAGACCATGTCATGCGCACTTTCGACCAGGTCCCGGTAGCGGGTTTCCGCCTCGCGCATCCGCTTTTCAGTGGCCTTGCGCCGGCCGATCTCGGTGACCAGGCAGGTATACAGCAGACGGCTGCCGTCCTGCAGGGTACTCATGCGTACGGCCAGCTGTATGCGCTGGCCGTCGCGGTTGATGCCTTCCACCTCGCGTTCATGGTCGGTGGGAATCAGGCGCCCCTGTTCATCGAACAGGTGTGGGACAAGTGACCGCAGCGACTGCTGCCGGATCTCGCCGGCATGGTAACCGAACAGTTTTTCCGCGGCCGTGTTGAAGGTGTCGATCGTGCCGTAGGTATCGATGACGATGATGCCTTCGGCGGCGGTCTCCACCACGGCGCGCATCTGCGACTCCAGCTGATTGAGCCGCCCGGGCGCCCGGGTATCAATACGTAAATAACTGAAATATCTAAAAAAATAAATTCCCGCGATGATCGTGAAGCCAAGTGTGAACGCGCCCATGATGAACAGGGTGCGGGTGGCCTGCAGTTCGCTGACGCTGACCAGACCAGACAGCAGGGCGGCAGACATTCCGGTCAGCGGCGCAATCAGCAGGCCGACCAGGATAAGGACGAGGAAGCGCATACGGATGCGATTGAGCTGGCTCAAGATGGCATTGCCCGGGACTCTCTAGTGCTGCGTGCCAAAGTCTGCGTCCGTGAGAGTACAGCGAGTTAGTTTATTTAAATTAGTAAACTGGCATCAATACCGTAAGCAATGGCTGAATACTATTCGATAACTGTGTGTAATATCAAGACGAAAATATGCATCGTCCGGTATGACGGCGGGTGCGATTCGATGCGGCATGCAAGGGGTTGCACACGTACAATGGCCACCATTCCATGACAGGGGGCGGGTTATGAAACGACGCGATTTTCTCGGTGCTGCCGGCGCCGGGCTGGTGTTGACGGGGTGTGGACAGGAACAGGCCGCACCAGTAACGGCAACGACGCGGGCGCAGCAGACGTTCGAGTGGAAAATGGTGACCACCTGGCCGAAGAATTTCCCCGGTCTGGGAACCGGTGCCAGCAACGTGGCACGCCTGATCACGGAGATGAGCGGCGGCCGAATCAAGGTCACCCTGTACGGCGCCGGTGAACTGGTGCCGCCGTTCGAGGTGTTCGATACCGTCGCCGGCGGTACTGCGCAACTGGGGCACGGTGCGGCCTATTACTGGAAGGGCAAGAGCAAGGCGGCACAGTTCTTTGCCGCGGTGCCGTTCGGCATGAATGCGCAGGAAATGAATGCCTGGCTGTACTACGGCGGCGGCATGGAGCTGTGGACCGAGACCTATGCCCCGTTCGGCGTGCTGCCGGCCGCGGCCGGCAATTCGGGCGTCCAGATGGGCGGCTGGTTCAACCGCGAAATCAATTCCGTCGATGATCTCAACGGCTTGAAGATGCGTATTCCCGGGCTGGGCGGCGAGGTGCTCGAGCGGGCCGGCGGATTGCCGGTCAGCATGCCGGGTTCGGAAATCTTTACCTCGATGCAGACCGGTGTCATCGATGCGACCGAGTGGGTCGGACCCTACAACGACCTGGCATTCGGCCTGTACAAGGTGGCGAAGCACTATTATTACCCGGGCTGGCACGAGCCGGGTACCACGCTGGAATGCCTGATCAACCGGGACGCCTACGACAGCCTGCCGGCGGACCTGCAGAGTATCGTTACAAACGCCTGCCGCGTGGTGAACGGCGACATGCTCGCCGAGTACACGGCGCGCAACAACACCGCCTTGCGTGCACTGGTCGAGGAACACAATGTCGATGTGCGCCCCTTCCCGGACGAAGTCATCGCGAAGTTGCGCGAGCTGTCGGAACAGGTGGTCGCGGAAGTCGCCGACCAGGATGCGCTGTCAGCCAGGGTGTATAAATCGTATCTTGAATTCAGGCAGCAGGTGGTCGACTGGCACGATATCTCGGAGCGTGCCTACCTGAATCTGCGCGCGGGATGATCATGGATGTCCGGGATCCTGCTACTGATCAAGATACTCTTCGGCAGCAAATGGATCGAAGGTGAAATAGACATCGTAGTGGATCGGTGGCAGCGAACCCAGGTAGGTTGCCAGTGCGTACTTGTCATACTCGTTCAGATGCATGCCGCTGGTGCCCAGCACTTCCGCCATCAGGTTGCCTGTATAGCGGCCGTCGGGCCGCCTCCCCGTGTTCAGGAAGTCGACCATCTCCTGTCGTGACCAGTTGCCGATACCCGTTACGCTGTGCGGGGTGATATTCGGCACCCTGACGCCCTCCGGTCCCTTGCGCGTGCCGGCAAGATAGCGACCGCCGAGCGGTATGCCGGTCCAGCC
>JABDRC010000245.1 GCA_013041945.1 Halobacteria archaeon | reverse complement strand
AGTCGGGCAATCCCGCAATTTCCGGGTTGGCAAGGACCATGATGTCGCGGTCGACGTAGATCTCGTTGGCATGCGGGGCGCTGCCGACGATCTCGCCATCACCGGGATTGGTGGTCAGGCGCTGGCCGTACAGTCCCGTCTGGAACTGATTGAACTCCGGCTTGCCATTGCCTGCGAAGGCCTTGCCGGCGGCATACTGGATGCTGCCATCGCCGTTGTGGTCATACCAGGCCACCAGTCCGGATTCTTCCCAGGTGCGGAACCAGCCCGGTATCTCCGTGTAAGGCGTGCCGTTTCCATCGGGGCCGTTGACCGTCTCGATCAGGTTCATGCGGGCCAGTGCGCCCACCGCCGGTGCAGTGGTATAGAGAATCGTGATGAACAGCAGGGCATAACCGGCCGAAATGCGCGCATCGCGGACCCTGGGAACCGTGAAAAAGCGCACGATCACATGCGGCAGTCCGGCGGTGCCAACCATCAGGGCGAGCGTGATGGCGCATACATCGAGCATGGACTTGTCGTTGAACGGCGAGGTGTATGACCCGAAGCCGAGATCGACCAGTGTGCGGTCCAGTTTTTCCAGCAGGTAACCGGAGCCGTCGACCAGTTCGCTGCCGAGCGCGAGCTGCGGCAGCGGGTTGCCGGTGGCGTTGATGGCAATGAACACGGCCGGTACCGTGTAGGCGAAGATCAGCACGCAATACTGGGCGACCTGTGTGTAGGTGATGCCTTTCATGCCGCCCAGCACGGCATAGATGAACACGATGCCCATACCTATATACAGGCCGGTATCGATGGGAACCTCCAGGAAGCGGGAGAAAACGATGCCGACGCCGCGCATCTGTCCGGCGACATAGGTGAAGGAGATGAAGATCAGGCAAATGACGGCCACCACGCGCGCCAGCTGCGAGTAGTAGCGGTCACCGATGAACTCCGGCACGGTGAACTTGCCGAACTTGCGCAGGTACGGCGCCAGCAGCATGGCCAGCAACACGTAACCTCCGGTCCAGCCCATCAGGTACATGCCGCCCTCGTAACCCATGAAACTGATGAGCCCGGCCATCGATATAAAGGATGCCGCAGACATCCAGTCCGCGGCCGTGGCCATGCCGTTAGCGACCGGGTGTACGTGCTTGCCGGCGACGTAAAAGTCACCGGTGCTGGTCGCGCGCGAGCGGATGGCGATGATGATGTACAGGGCGAATGTCGCGCCGACAGTGATGAAGGTCAGTGTCTGCAGGTCCATTGTCAGTCCTCACGAACGCCGTATTGGCGATCCAGCGCGTTCATGCGGATGGCGTACCAGAAGATCAGTACCAGGAAGGTGAAGATGGAGCCCTGCTGGGCAAACCAGAAGCCCAGCTTGTAACCGCCCACCTGGAACTGGTTGAAAAAGTCGACCAGCAGGATGCCGCAACCGAATGACACCGTGAACCAGACCACCAGGCAACTGCCGACCAGTCGCAGATTTGCCCGCCAGTATTTTCTTCGTCGTCCTTTCATGCGAGTTCCCCCCCGTTATTCTTGTAGTGGCAGTGAATAACAGTGAAATCGAATTAAATCAAGCCGCTTAAAAATCTGCCCGCCAGCGCCTATAATGACGGGTCTGTTTATGGTGGCTTGTGCCGGTCCCCCCGCGACGATAAGCTGTGAACCCCGTCAGGCCCGGAAGGGAGCAGCGGCAGCAGTGGACTCGGGTGCCGGGGTGTGGCTGGTACAGGTCGCCTCCAAACAGACACCGGATTCAAGCGAACTTCAGTCGACACAATAACTATGAGCTACCAGGTCCTGGCGCGGAAATGGCGTCCCCGAACCTTCGCCGAACTCGTCGGCCAGGAGCACGTCGAGCGCGCGCTGGTCAATGCGCTGGACAACGACCGCCTGCACCATGCCTACCTGTTCACCGGTACCCGCGGCGTGGGCAAGACCACCATCGCACGGATCTTCGCCAAGTCGCTGAACTGCGAGGAGGGGGTCAGCTCGAAGCCCTGCGGCAAGTGCAGCGCCTGCGAAGAGATCGCGGAAGGGCGCTTCGTGGACCTGATCGAGGTGGATGCCGCCTCGCGCACCAAGGTCGAGGACACGCGTGAACTGCTGGAAAACGTGCAGTATGCACCGACGCGCGGACGCTACAAGGTCTACCTGATAGACGAGGTGCACATGCTGTCCGGGCACAGCTTCAATGCGCTGCTCAAGACGCTGGAAGAACCCCCGCCGCACGTCAAGTTCCTGCTGGCCACCACCGACCCGCAACGCCTGCCGGTCACCATTCTCTCGCGCTGCCTGCAGTTCAACCTGAAGAGACTGACCCTGGCGCAGATTACCGGCCAGCTGTCGGCCATCCTGGACAGCGAGGGCATCGAGGTCGGCGAGGGCGCTGTGCGGCAGCTGGCGCTCGCCGCCGACGGCAGTCTGCGCGATGCGCTCAGCCTGCTCGATCAGGCCATTGCCTTCTGCGACGGCGCCCTGACCGAGAGCGAGGTGCGGGCCATGCTCGGCACCATTGACCGTGACGTGGTCTATCGTCTGCTGGCCGCACTCGGCGCCGGTGATGCCGCCGGCCTGATGAAGGAAATCGGCGATGCCGACCAGTATGCGCCGGACTATACGGCGTTACTGGCCGACATCCTGTCGGTGCTGCAGCGCGTGGCCATTGCCCAGATGGTTCCGGATGCGGTCGACGATACCGGGGGTGACCGGCAGGCCGTGCTCGACCTCGCCGGGAGCATCAGCCGGGAAGACGTACAGCTCTTCTACCAGATAGGGCTGGTCGGTCGTCGTGACCTGTCGCTGTCACCCGAGCCCCGTGGTGGCTTCGAAATGGTCATGCTGCGCATGCTGGCATTCCGGCCCGTCGCAGAGGGCGAGGGCGTCACCCGGCAGGATACCCGGCCTGCTCGCTCGACGTCAGCGGCCGTTGCGGGCGACAAGCGGCAGGAGACCGCACCGCCGATGCAGGTGGATACCCTGCCGCCGCAGTCCGCCAGTGAATGGTCCGGGATTATCGATGCGCTCGGGCTCAAGGGGATGTTGCGCGAGATGTCTCTCAACTGTGCCCTGCAGGGCATCGACGGCGACCGGATCTCGCTGTCCCTGGATGCCGCACATATTCACCTGCTCAACAAGCCGCGCCAGCAGCAGCTGGAAACCGCCCTGAGTGAACATTTCCGTCGTGCGATGAAAGTCATTATTGCCAGTGAAGGCCAGGCAGAGGTTGAATCACCGGCACTGAAACAGTCGCGTGAAAATGACCGGCGCCAGCAGCGTGCCGTGCAGGCGATCGAGAATGATGAAAATATCAAGGCAATCCAGGATGCCTTCGGTGCGACGGTGTACGAGGAATCAATCCGGCCGTCCGATACATGACGGCCTGTCAACTGCCGGATTCGGCAACGAGTGACGTCTGACTTATTTCATGGGCAGAATAACGAGGCTATCAGCAAAATCGAGGTGACGATATGAAAGGTGGATTGGGAAACCTGATGAAACAGGCCCAGGAAATGCAGGCCAATATGCAGAAGGCGCAGGAAAAGCTGGCCGACATGGAAGTAACGGGCGAATCGGGCGGCGGCCTGGTCAAGGTCACCATGACCGGACGTCACGAAGTGCGCCGGGTCGTCATTGACGACAGCCTGTTGTCCGATGACAAGGACATGCTCGAGGACCTGGTTGCTGCGGCCATCAACGATGCCACGCACAAGGTCGAAACCACCACCCAGGAGCAGATGTCATCGCTGACGGCCGGCATGAACCTGCCGCCCGGGATGAAATTGCCGTTCTGACGGGGGCGGTGTGTCGGGATCTCGCCTGATCGGGCGTCTCATCGAAAGCCTGCGTTGCCTGCCGGGAGTCGGTCCCCGCTCGGCCCAGCGCATGGCCTACCACCTGCTGGAGCACAATCGCGACGGCGGGCGCCAGCTTGCCGAGATCCTCGGGCTGGCCATGGACCAGGTCGGTAACTGCCGGGACTGTCGAACGCTGAGCGAGGACGCCAGCTGCGCCATCTGCGCGAATGCACGCCGCGACCGGTCAAAATTGTGTGTCGTGGAAACGCCGGCCGATGTGCAGGCGCTGGAGCAGTCGACCGGTTACCAGGGACTGTATTTCGTGCTGCTGGGCCACCTCTCGCCCCTGGATGGCATCGGCCCGGAGCAGCTCGGTATGGATGTGCTCGAGGCGCGGCTGGCCTCGGGTGAGGTGGCCGAACTGATTATCGCCACCAACCCGACGGTCGAGGGCGAGGCGACCGCGCATTTCATCAGTGAACTCGCCCGTGTGCATGGTATTACCGCCACGCGCATCGCCCA
>JABDRC010000188.1 GCA_013041945.1 Halobacteria archaeon | reverse complement strand
ACCTTGAGGAGATGCGCGCTTCCGATAGTGGCGTGCTGGATGTTCTGTCGCTGGACGCACTGAAGCTGCTGGTGGATGAGGACCAGCAGCGCATCAACCAGATCATGACCGAACTGATCGGCACACGGGCAATCACTCCGGCTATGGGTTCCTCGCTGATCAACGATAGCCTGTATGCGCACGATATCGCCATGAACGTAATTCGGGCCGCACAGACCCTGTTCGTGGCGGAAGAGCATGATCTGACCCAGGCGGCTCACGATGTTGTGCTGGAAAAGGGCGAACTAAAACAGATTGGTGTATAGACAGGCACAGAGAATAAAACAGGCAAGCATCTTGTGGAGAGGTTGCGATGAAAAGGAAAAAATTGCTGAATAAACTTGCCGAGTTTCTCGACATGAAAGGGCGCAAGCAGCGCAAGCACTCTTATGATCTGGAAGTACTACTCATAAAGCTCACAGAAAAGAAGGCCGACCTGGAAAAAAAGATTCTGCTTGAGAAAGACGGGCACAAGCGCAAACGACTGGGCAAGGAGCTCGAGATTGTCAGGGCGCAGTACGCGAAAGGGGAAAAGGCCCTGCGGGAACTCGAGGTATTGTGAGGGTGTCGGCCTGTGATTCAGCATGAACTGTATCATCGTAAATGTTACTGCCGGGAGTATCTGTGAGCACGATTAAAATGCTGGTAAGGGGTGTCGCCGCGGGTCTTTTGGCCACGTGTGTTTTGTCTGTGTTGATACTCATCAAGCAGTGGTTGCCTCAACTCGATACGATTACGGTGATGGACAGTATCGCCCACGAGTTTGCATTGTCCGCCGGCTTGCCGACACCGTTCGCTGGCTGGCTGTGGCATTTTATCATCGGAAGCCTGGTATGGGGCTGGATGTATGCTGTCATGGAGCCGATTCTTCCTGGCCGCCGACCCATGACCAAAGGCCTGTATTACGGTGCTATGGTTACACTTCTGGTCTGGTTCGCGGTGTTGCCACTGGTAGGCGCCGGTATGTTCGGCTTGCAACTCAGCATGATACAACCGCTCGTATCGATGGCCCAGAGTCTTCTTTTCGGTCTGCTACTGGCCGTCACGTATGACTGGCTGTCGCAGCCTCGGCCCGGTGGCTGAATAACCCGTTAATTGACGTATCACGTTGGTTGAATGCGGGCATATTATTATTGTCAGCCGGCAGTCAGCAGCTATACGTCAGTCGTTCCTACAGGCTTGCAGCAGCGACATCACCATCCCTGATTGCGCCCACAAGGCGTTCGTAGTCTCGCTCTGACTGATCGGCATACGCACGCGCAAAGGCGACGATTGAGTCGACGAATGGCCCGCCCTTTTTGCCGAGGTAGCCACTCAGGAGCGCCGGCTCGACCGAGCGTGCATGTGCACGTGCCAGCGTTTCGCCACACAGTGACATACTGGCCTCGAAGACATGGGCGCTGTCGGCCGGGCCGGTTTGCCCCTTCATGTCGCGCAACTGACGGACATAGAAGTCCCGCTCTGCGGACGGCGCCCAGCCGAGGAAAGGATCGCTGATGGCCTGCATAAGCCGCTGGCCGACGACGACACGCTGCCCGTGCCATTGATGGCCGCTGCGTCCTGCGTAAGGCGTCAGCACCGAGGAGACCGCCTGTTTCACCTGGACAAGCAGCGGGTCCGGGTCACCGCGCCCTTGCAGCAGAATCACATAGGCGCGCAGCCCGACGCTGCCGACGCCGACCACCTTGCGGGCGGCATCCCGGAACCTGTATTTCTGGAGAACGTGACGCCGGTTGTCCTGCAGTGTTTCGCGGTAGCGGTTGAACAGCGAGTGGAAGTGGTCGATTTCTTCATCCGGCAGGCGTACCAGCAGCGGCGGGTCTTCGACAAAACGCAGCTGCCCGTTCCGGGTGGTCACTTCCTTGCGGAAGGTCTGGAGGTGGGTACGCTTGCGTGCCTTCTTGACGATACCGCGCAACGCATCAGCGAACCGGGGGTCCTCGCTCTCTTCAATCAATTGTGAGGACTCGGCGTGCGCATAGTGGATGTCGAGCGTGGTCATCTGCGAGAGGCGATACAGCATGGTGCAATAGCGGCGGACCGCTATGCGCACCGAGTCCACGCCCACGTCGTCGCCCCAGCCCTGGTCCCGGGCGGCAAGCAGGACACTCACCGCCATTCGCTTGATGTCGTACTCCCAGGGGGACGGCAGGGTTTCGTCAAAATCATTGATGTCGAACACGAGCCGCCTTTCCGGTGAGGCATAGACGCCGAAATTGTCGACATGTGCATCACCGCAGGCCTGGACGTTTATTCCTGAAACCGGCGTCCGGGCGAGGTCCCAGGCCATCACGGCGGCCGCTCCCCGATAGAAGGCAAAAGGCGAGGCGGCCATGCGGCCGTAGCGAATCGGAACCAGTTCCTCAACCCGGTCGCCCTCCTGGCTGCGCAGGATGTCCACGGGATCGGGCCGCTGCGGGTCGGGCTGCCAGGGGGCATGGTCCCGTGGGGTGGCGCGTTTGCGGAGTGACCGACCGAGCGCCTGCAGCTCGGCCCTGGTCTTTTTTCCCTCATCGAACAGGCAGGCTGTCTTCATACTGACAATGATACTCCCTCAACAGGGTATGATCTCCGTCGGCAGCCGCCTTGTTTCCGTGTTTGCATATTCATTGTTTGTTATGGATGGGTGGTTTTTGTGTCCAGGGCGCGCAGGACAGGCGGGTCACGCTCGTAAATATCTTCAATGAATCGTATATCATTATTATCGTCATCGGACACAGCCGTCCAGTACAAAATGTGTGTCTGCACCGGCTGTTTTAGTGTCACGCGGGTTTCCTTGCCCGATTCAATGACCTGTTCTATGCGATCGCGCGGCCAGTCCCTGTTGGCCTGAAAGGTCCATTCAGCCAGGCCGACGGGATCTTTCACCCGGATGCAGCCGGAAGAAAAATTCCTGCGAGTTTTGTCAAATAACTCCCGGGTGGGCGTGTCATGCAGATATACGTCATGCTTGTTAGGCAGCATAAACTTGATTTTACCCAGCGCGTTGTGTGGACCGGGCTTTTGGCGCAACCTGAACGGGAAATTTGCTGGACTATATTTGCGCCAGTCTATTTCACTCGTATTCAGAATATTACCGTTTTGATCCAGCACCTGGAATCCCAGTTTGTCCACTGACCCTGGTGATTTCTGGAAGACCGGGAGCTTGTCCAGGCGGGCCAGTCTGGAGGGGGTTTCCCACCACGGGTTCAAAATACAGTAGGTCATGTTTCCGGAAAATACCGGGGTCTTACGGTAATTGCGTCCCACTATGACATCGTGTGTACGCGCTATGTCATTGTTCTCGTGAGCCTCAAGCCGGTAATCCGCAATATTGACACGTATGTGCCTGTCGCCGAGATTTGCCGGCAGCCAGCGCCAGCGTTCCAGGTTGACCCTGATCTGGTCCACACGGTCCTGCGGTGTCAGATTAAGGTGCTTGATGGTAGCGGGGCCGGCGATTCCATCCGGTTCAAGATTTGTTCTGCGTTGAAAGCGTCTGACGGCAGCCACGAGTTGCTCGTCATACAGTTCGGCATCACCCGGTGTGGTTGTCGGGATATCCCCGGTTGCTGACAGGCGGTTACGCAATGCCGGTATTCGGGGGCTTCTGGCGCCGGGTTTCAGTGCCTCGCCCGGCGGGACCAGGCCCCAGCCACCCGCTTCGGAAATTTTCCGGTATCGATCCAATGCGTCCATCAATATCCGGTATCGGGGTTGTGATGTACCGAGTGCATCCAGTGAAGTCGCTATGTTGTCCTTCACGAGACTGTCTTTCAGGTATGCGACCAGATCGCGTTCACGTCCTTTTGCACTCCACGTCGGCTCGATCGTAGTCGGCCTGACTTTCCCGCCAAGCAGATGGCCGGCGTAAACCAGGAAGGCATCGGACGCCAGCACATCGATTCTGTCATCGTGTGGCCTGGCAGTTTGAAGTTCCGAATAATGATATTCACCTGGATCAAGGCCGTGTTCGCGGGCAGTGCGCAGCGCAGACAGCAGGGATGTGATCTGCTGTTGATTCCACTGGCGCACAAAGCCGTTCTGCTCGTACAGGCGCCTGGTGGAATCGGGGGCGAGCAGCTGCCCGGTTGCAAGTATCTCATCCAGTAATGAAGGGGCGAACGAACCAGCCGGCGGACAGCAAAAGACCAGCGTGAGTGCCAGAACCGGGCGGATCGATGGATTTATTTGCATGGCGGTGCAGGAGCACATGTAGCGACAGCCCAATCTAACTTCAGAGCGGGCGATGCGTCAATCATCACTGGTCGGGAAGATGGTGATTATGCAGTTGGGCTGGGGTATTCTTTGCACAGGGAAGCGGTCATCTTTCACGTTAACGGGACTCAAGTGATGAAGAAACTTGCTAAAGAAGACAATTGGTTCAAGCAAAACGAGAAAGTGATGATTGAACAGGCGGCCCGGACGCGTGAAAGACGAATTCTGGAGGCAGCTGCCAAACGTGAGCAGGAGGAGCTTGATCGTCTCCGTACAGAACACTGGATGAAATGCCCGAAGTGCGGGCACAATATGGAGACGACCATCCTGGAGGACATCGAGGTCGAGAATTGCACCTTTTGCAAGGGGGTTTATTTTGACCGGTCGGAGATCGAAGCGCTGCTCCTGCGAAGGACATCGCAGCGATTCAGCTTTTACCGGAGTTTCTTCGGCCTGGACTAGCCCGTCAGTGCGTTAACGGCCAAAGCCGGTTTGTATGGTTTCTCCTGACCTGTGGACTCGTACGGCGTACCTGTCTGTTGTTTTATTGCTGCAATAACCCGCGTTGCGGGATAGTATCGAGGCGCACTGTGGGGGGTATGCATGCCTGATAGTTTTATTAGGTCGGCGCGACGGCGGACACGCGAGCTGTTAACAGTCGCTGTTGATGGCGGCCCGGTCAGTCGCACCTTCGACCAGTTTTTACTCGCGCTGATACTGCTGAATGTGGCGGCTGTCATTGCAGAAAGTGTGCAGCCGCTTGGGGAACGCTTTGCCTCCGGCTTCAGACTTTTTGAAATAATCTCCGTTGTTATCTTTTCCTGTGAGTATGTACTCAGGGTATGGTCTTGCGTCGAAGACGAACGCTATAGCCATCCCGTCACGGGCCGCTTGCGCTATGCAGCGAGTCCGCTGGCGCTCATCGATTTACTGGCGATAGCGCCGTTCTACCTGACGTTCCTCACTACAGACCTGCGCGTTCTGAGGATTCTGCGTATATTTCGTCTTCTCAGGATGGCCAAGATCGCCCGCTATTCACAGACACTGCAGATTTTCGGGAGAGTGCTGATTGCGACGCGAATGCAGTTGCTGCTTACGCTCACAGTGATGACCGTGCTGCTGCTGATTTCTTCCAGCCTGATGTACGCCGTGGAGCAAGAGGTGCAGCCGGAGGCATTTTCAAGCATACCGGCAGCCATGTGGTGGGCCATTGCCACACTCACCACGGTAGGATACGGGGACATCTACCCGGTGACGGTCTGGGGGAAGTTACTGGGTTCACTGATATCGGTTATCGGCATAGGCATGTTTGCATTGCCAACGGCCGTTCTTGGTGCGGCGTTCCTCGATGAGGCGCGCTCGGTGCGCAAGATTGCGAAATGCCCTCACTGTGGCGAGGATATGACGAATCATCAATCCGGCACTGAAACCTGATCAAGATACACTGCTGACGGAGATCGGCACCCGGTGCGGTCATGGAATCAACGGCGCCTGGTTATTGATTGCCTGGTTACGGAGTGGTGCATTTCGTCATGATAAGGTGGGAAACTGCAAATGGATACGCTATCGCTTGGCGCCCTGACCTGGGCAGGGATTGTGTTTTGTATCAGCCAGTCGGCGATGTTCTCCGGCCTGAACCTGGCACTGCTGGGTATCAGCCGCCTGCGCCTGGAGGTGGAGGCCTCGGCGGGCAATCCCGCTGCGCTGAAGATCCTGCCATTGCGCAAGGATGTCAACTTCCTGCTGACAACAATTCTTTGGGGGAATGTGGGTATTAATGTATTACTCACCCTGCTGTCGAATTCCGTAATGACCGGGGTGACAGCCTTCTTCTTCTCGACGATTCTCATCACGTTTGCCGGCGAAATTGCACCCCAGGCGTATTTCTCACGGCATGCCATGCGCATGGGGTCCCTGCTGGTTCCATTGCTGCGCTTCTACCAGTTTCTTCTTTATCCGGTTGCCAAGCCAAGTGCCCTGGTACTGGACCGATGGCTGGGTGCAGAGGGCATCAGTTACTTCAGGGAGCGGGATTTGCATACCCTTATTCACAAACATATCGAGGTGGAAGGTACGGATGTCAGTCGACTTGAGGGAATTGGTGCAATGAATTTCCTGGCACTGGATGACATAGTCGTTACGCAGGAGGGCGAATATGTGGACCCGGACAGTATGATAAGTCTGCCAGTCAGGGATGATTTGCCAGTCTTCCCGGAGTTTGAACGACACGCGCTCGACCCGTTTTTGCTCGAGGTAAACAGATCCGGAAAGAAGTGGGTGATCATTGTTGATGAACACAATGAACCCTTTATGGTGTTGAATGCGAACGAATTCCTGCGGGGAGCCCTGTTCGGTAAAGGGGTGATTAATCCGTACAGCTACTGCCACCGTCCAATTATCGTCAGGGATTCGAGCACCCTGCTCGGCAAGGTATTGTCACGTTTGCGGGTGGATGCGAAGTCCGAGGTGGATGACGTCATCGATGAAGATCTTGTTCTCATCTGGTCTGATGATAAACGTGTGATAACAGGGTCTGACATTCTTGGCCGGTTATTGCGAGGTATCGCCCGGAGGGACATCGGATAGTCGTATCGCGGCGGCTCTTCATGGTATATGCAAGCGGTGACTCGGGCGCCGGGTGCGGTGGAAAGTGTGCCTTGCCAGTCAACAGGGACAGGCCCAGGCAGATAAGCAATGCCACGAACACCTGCAGCGAAGCTCTCGCTACGTTCGGTACAGCCAGTTGCGCAGGAGTATCGGGACAATGAGAGTCGTAACCAGGCTCATTAATACGAGGGCGACATATGCGGGTTGTTCAATGATGCCGCGGTTCAGGGCCAGTAGTGCGATTACCATGGCCACCTCGCCGCGTGGCGCCATCCCGACCCCGATAATCATGCTTTCCCTGTTTGCAATACCGGTTGCGCGTGCGCTCAGTCCGCAACCGACAAATTTCGACAGCAGTGCGACAAGGGTCAGTGCGCCTGCAAATATCAACGTGTCTGCACCCAGCGTGCGCATATCAGCAAGTACACCGAGTGACACAAAGAAGACCGCACCAAACGACGCGCGTACATATTCCGCACCGATGTGTACAGACCGGCTTTTATTGACATGAATGCCCTCGAACACGACACCGGCCACAAACGCCCCCACGATGGCCGACAGCCCGAGGTATTCAGCAATCAGTGCATACGAAAATGCCGTCAGCATGCCCATTACGAACACAAACTCCGGCGACCTGACTGCCAGTTGCGAAGCATCGATTCTTGCGGACAGCCGGGCGAGTAATTTCTGTCCAAGCCAGGCACCTACGCCGATAAACAGCACGGCCTTGACGGCCATGAGTGCGATGGCGGCAGGGTCGATCGCGCCGCCGCTGAATTGTTCTGTCATGGACAGGGCCAGCAGCGCCAGGACGTCATCGATCACCGCGGCACCGATGATTAACTTGGCCTCCGGCGACTGCAGCCGGCCCAGTTCGCGCAGGGTATCAGCGGTAATGGCAATACTGGTGGCGCTCAAGGCGACGCCGATCAGCAGGGCGCGAGCGGTATCGAAACCGAATCCCCGTGCTACCAGGTATCCCGTGAGCCAGGGCAAGACAATCCCGCCAACCGCAATTACGAACGGGCGCACGGCCGCCAGTTCCCGTGCGCGGAATTCCAGACCGACGACGAACAACAGGACGATGGCGCCGAGGTGTGCGA